>NZ_JBHTUD010000001.1:0-253738 GCF_042794235.1 Nocardia sp. NPDC056541 | reverse complement strand
CTCGTTGCGGGCTGGGGTTGGGGGTGGTTGTTCTTTTTATGGGCGGTGTATTTGGCCTGTCTGAGGGTCGGCTACCCCCCCGCGCCCCCCATCAACTAAACCAAGCCCGGTCTGGCCGCGGCCCGCGGCCTCCCCGACCGTGTGCGGACCTACGTCGCGCACTTCGAGCAGCTGGAACTGCCCGCTCGCACATTCGACGCGGTGACGATGCTCGGGTCGATCGTGCACATGCCCGACCTGGACGCCGCGTTCACCCGCGCCCGGCGCACGCTGCGACGCGGCGGCATGCTCTACGTGTCGGAGAGCTGCTTTCGCAGCGCCCGGGCGCGAACCGCGTTCGACGATCGAACCGGCACCCGGTTCATCCGCTCCGACATCTTCGGATTCGGCGAGCTGCGCCCGCTGTCCGAGCTGGTGGCCGGTGCCGAGAACGCCGGATTCGCCATCGACTCGATCGACGATCTCACCGACGACTACCGCCGCACCATCGACGACTGGATCGCCAACGTGGACGCGGCCGCCGAGCGGATCGACACGCACAGGCCAGGACTGGCGGCCCAGCTGCGGCGGTATCTGGAAATCGCCAACGCCGGCTGGGGTTACACCACCAAGCACTACGCCCTGACCTGCCGCAATGCCCGCTGACCGCGAGGAGCCCCCATGTCCGAGAAGCGTATGCCCAAGCACCTTTCGACCGAACGCCCGCGCGTCGGAGCCGAGATGATCCCGGCCGGCGATATCGCCGCCGCCGTCGACGGATTCTTCGCCGCCTCCCCGGCCGCGCGCGCCTGGGACGTGGAAACCGGTTTCGACTGGGCCCGCGCCGACGCGGGCCGACTCACCGAGGGCCAGCGATCGGCCGTGCAGTTCATCACCTATATCGAGGATCACCTGCCCGGCTACTTCGACGTCTATCACCGGTATTTCCCCGTGGACGACTCGGTCGACGCCGCGACCTTCGTCCACAATCGCGAGCTGTATCACTTCACCGTGCGCTGGGCGGCAGAGGAGGACACCCACGCGCGGGCGCTCGCGCGCTATCAGGAGGCCGCCGGGATGGCCGACCGCGCGGGGCTGCGAACCGATCTCGCGGTCGAGGGTCGCAAGCCGTTCGACCTGCCCTACCGGCATCCGGTGCAGTTCTTCGCCTACGCGCTGGTGCAGGAGAAAGCGACCCAGATCTACTACCAGCAGCTACGCGATGTGGTCGCCGATCCGGTCCTCGGCGCCGTGCTGACTCGCCTTTCCCGTGACGAGGCCCGGCATTTCACCTTCATGGCCGATGTCGTGAGCCGGTACCTGCGGGTGCACGGCGACGCGGTGGTCGACCCGATCCGTGAGGTCATCGAGGGATTCCGAATGCCGTTGGCCGACACCATGCGTGGCTACTGGCGCTGGGCCCTGCGCATCGCCGACGTCGCCGACTACGACCACACCGCCGCTTACGCGCACCTGGTGAAGGTGGTCGACCGCGCGGTCGACGTGCGCTCGGACCGGCTCGACGAACTGGTCGGATTCATCGAACAGTGCCGCTCGCTCGACTGAACTGTCGCCGGCGCAAGGCCACCCGGCCGCCTTTCCCCGGCATGTAGGCGATGCCGCGATCGCGCATTCGCTCCCCGGCCGCGGTTGTCGGCAAGAGCTCGAAATCCCGGAGCAGGCTACGGAGGACGACCTTCATCTCGGTATCGGCGAAGTCGGAACCGACACAGCGGCGATTCCCGCCACCGTAGGGAAGCCATGACATGAGGTCGGGTCGGCTTCCGCGAAATCGGTCGGGTTCGAAGACCTCAGGGTCGGGATAGACCGCTTCGTCGCCGTGGATGAGGGCCATCGAGACGATGACCCGATGGCCGCGCGGGATCACCCACTCGCCCAACTCCAAGCTCTGCGCCTTCACCTGCCGGGAAACCGTGCCGATCACCGGTCGAACGCGCTGCACCTCCCAGATCGTCCGCTGGAGCACCTCGTCTCTTCCGGCGTCCAGGTCGGTTACCAGCCGGGCCAGCGCGGCCGGGTGCCGGCGCAGGCGTTCCAGCGTCCAGGCCAGGGTGTTGGCGGAGGTCTCGTTGCCGGCGGTGAGCAAGGTCGCCAACTCGTCGGCGATGTCACTGTGCGACATGGGTTCTGCGTCTTCGTAGTGGTTGCGCAGCAGCAGCGCGAGGATGTCCTCGCGGTCGGGCAGACACGGATCAGCGAGTGCGCGGCTGATCAGCTTCGCGATCAGCGCGTCGTATTCGGCGCGGTGCTCATCGAGTCGAGTCCGTGCGGAGCGACCACGACCGAACCCGATCCCACGGCCGGTCGCCACCCGCGAGCCGACGTCGCCGAGGGCCGGCATCAGCCGGCGCAATGCGGCGAGCTCCTCGCCCTCCGCGCCGAACACCGCGCGCAGAATGATGTTGAGGGTGATGCGTACGGTCGCGGGCAGGATCGGGAATTCGGTGTTCTCCGACCACGTCGCCGCCTCGGCGGCATACTCCCGTTCGATGAGCGCCTCGTACGCGCGCATCCGTTTGCCGTGAAAGAGCGGGGACAGCAGCCGGCGACGTCGACGGTGGGGATCGTCGTCGAGACTGAACACCGATCCGGGGCCGAGCAACGCACCGAGGTTGGGTTCGGCCTTCCCTGCGACCGAGGGACCGGCCGTGAACACCTGACGGGCCAGCGCCGGGTCGCCGACGAAGACCGACGGTCCGATCACCGGCAGATCCAGCGTGAACACCGGGCCGAACCGGCGGCGTGAGCGCCGCATCATCCGGCGGCGACCGCTGAGGTAGAGAAATCCCTGGACCGAGCGGGGTAGTCGGGAACCCGGCGGCAGTGAGATCGCCGGTGCGGCGGTCATGATCAGAACCTGTACTTCGCTCGGAGTTCGGCGAGGGTGTCGATGAAGCCGTCGAGCTGCTCGTCGGAGATTCGGTTGTTCATCAGTAGGCGGATCACCGCGCGGTCCTTCGGCACCGCCGGGTAGCCGAACATCGGCACCAGGTAGCCGCGGTCGATGAACTCCTGTCGCACACGCACGGCGGTGTCGTTCGCGCCCACCAGGATCGAGGTCACGTACGTGGGTGTCGGGTTGATCGTGCAGCCGATCTGGAGCAGCCGCTCCCGCAACCGGTCGACCCGGTCGAGATAGTTCTCCATGATCGACGGGTCACGGCGCATCCGGCGCAGCACGTGCACGATGGCACCGACGGTCGGCGGCTGGATGTTGGTGGTGAAAACTGTTGTGCCGGAGAGGAACCGGAATGCATCCAAGGCGTCGGCCGGTCCGGCGAGCGCGCCGCCGCTGAGCCCGACGCCCTTGCCGAAGGACACCATCAGGAAGGTTGCCCGGCGCAGCGCCGCGTACTCGGCGGCGAACCGGTGACCGCCGTTGCCGTAGACCATGAACCCGTTGGCGTCGTCGACGAAGCTGATCGCGCCGAACTCCTCGCACAGATCGAGGATCTCGGCGACCGGGGCGAGCGACCCGTCGGCGGAGTACACGGCCTCGAATCCGACGATGATCTTGCGTCCCGCCAGCTGCTCCAGCTCGCGTCGAAGACTGGCGGTGTCGTTGTGGTCGAACATGATCAGGTTGCGGCCGAACTTGAATCGTTCGGCGGCCTTCCACATGCTCCAGTGGCATTCCCGGTCCAGCACGAGCACGGTGTCGGTGTTGTCGACGCCGTGGTTGTTGTTGAACGAGAACCGGGAACTCATCGCGTTCACGAAACCGAGATTGGCCAGCATTCCGGTGGCGAAGGTGAGCGCGCGCTCCTTGCCGGTGATCTCGGCGACGAGCGTCTCCAGCTCGAGGTGCGGCCGGGAGACGCCTTGGATGATCCGCGAGCCACCGACGACAAGGCCGTAGTCCGTCGCTGTCTCGGCGAAGACCTCGCGCACCTGCGGGTCGTGCTGCCAGCCCAGGATACCGATGCCGGAGAAGTTGACCAGCTTGTTGCCGTCGATGCTCACGACCGCGTCGTTGCTGCCGTCGAGCTCGGGCAGCGTGATGAATTCGCCGCTCCCGCGAGCGCTTTCGAGCCAGGTGGAGAACCCCCAGCGATCCAATACCGAGACCGAGGACTGCGTCGCCATGGTCGTTCCCCTCAGATCAGCGTGCTGAGTCGGGCGTCGACCTCGTCGGCGGTGATGCCGTAGTCGGTCAGGTCGTAGGTGTGCGAGCGAAGGCGATCGTCCTCGGCGACCACCGCGAGCATCGCGGTGCGGACCTCGTCGGTGATCTCGCGCCCGAGTCGCCGGTAGATGTCGGTGACGACGGCCAGCGGGTCGGCCGTGAACTCGTCGAACTCGACGTCGTGAAAAAGGGCTTGGTCGTATTCGGCCCGGTCCGTGGCGTAGCGCTCGAGCGAGCGAACGGCGAACTCGAGCAGGATGGGGCCGATCGCCTCGCCCTGGAAGCCGGCCGACCGGCCCGCGACCATCTTGTTCACCATGCTGCACGCCGAGCCGAGCACCACGCTGGCGGGCCGACGATGGGTCTGGATCACCAGCGCGTCCGGGAACGTCGCCAGCAGCGCGTCCAGGCAGACGAGATGGCTCGACGACTTGAGCACCCAGCGTTTGCCTGCGTCGGGCAGCCCGATCAATTGCAGGTTGCGACGGTACCGCTGGTAGGTCTCGGTGAAATCCTGCTCAGCCAGCCACGCGGAATACGACGGCAGGTTCCCGGTGAACTCGAAATACGCCGAGAGCATCGACTGCCGGGTCAGCAGCCAGCATTCCTCGACCTCGTCGGCTCTGCGGTTGTGAATGCCCAGGTAGCCGGGAACCTGTTCGACGAATCCGTCGATGCCCTTCTGCACCATCTGGAAGACCGGGTCGGCCGCCCAGTCCGCGCGCGCCGGCCGGGGCTGTGGCGCGTAACCGAGCCACATTTGCAGGCCCTGGTGCGCTGGGTCGGCGGTCAGCATCCGGTGCAGAGTCGTCGTCCCGGTGCGCGGCATGCCGACGATGAACACCGGCCGCTCGATCGCGACCTCGGCGTATTCGGGCCGCGCCGCCCACTGGGCCTGACTGATCAGGCGGGACGCGAGGATGCCGGTCAGCTCGCCCTGAACCGCCTGGATGCCCTGCGGGCTCAGGTCGGCCTCCTCCCGATAGGAGGACAGGAGCACCCCGAGCCCTTCCCGGTACTCCGACGGACCGAAGTCGGTGAGCCCGGTGAGACCGGCGGCCGCCGCCTCCAGTTCCTCCACTGCTCCGAGTTCATTCACGTCAAATCCTTTGATTCGTCCTCTATTGATTCGAAACCTTAAGGAAGAGAGCCGATCTCGTGTGGTCCGGTCGGGTATACGAATCGGTCGATAGGAAAGCGATTTATCGACTTTCACCACCGAATGTGCATCAGTTGATCGCCGTATAGTCCCAATCCCGGGGTCGCGTGTGCGAACACGGAAATTGCTTACGGAGGCTGGCAGTGGTGACGGTTTCGCGCTCGGAGACCAGCGATCTCGACGCTCGGCGCGCACGCCGTATCGCCGAGTTACACGCCGCCGACCGACAGTTCCGCGATACCGTGCCGAATGCCGCAGTCACCGTGGCGATCCGGAAGCCGGGGCTGTCGCTGGGGCGGATCGTGGCCACGATCATGGAGGGCTACGCGGATCGGCCCGCCGTAGGAGAACGCGCGCGGGAGACGAGCATCGACCCGGCGACCGGCCGTACGACACTTCGCCTGCTGCCGTCCTTCGAGACCATCAGCTATGGCGAACTCTGGTCGCGGGCGGGCGCTGTGGCGACCGAATGGCACCACCATCCCGGGTCGCCGTTACGCGCGGGCGAGTTCGTCGCCGTCGTCGGTTTCACCAGTACCGACTACACCACCATCGAGCTGGGCTGTGTCCGGCTCGGCGCGGTGTCGGTGCCGTTACCGGCCGGCGCCGCCGCTGACCAGCTGACGCCTATCATCGCCGAGACCGGGCCACGCGTGCTGGCCACCAGCCTCGAACAGCTGACCACTGCCGTCGAGTGCGCACTGGCGAGCACGTCGGTGCGACGCCTGCTGGTCTTCGACTATCAGGCGGCCGTCGATGAGCACCGCGAGCTGGTCGAGGCAGCGTGCCGACGCCTGGCCGACAGCCCGATCGCGCTCGACACACTGGCCGACGTGCTCGCGCGCGGAGCGACCCTGCCGCCGATACCACTGTTCGAGGCCGATCCGGCGAGTGACCGACTGGCCATGCTCATCTACACATCGGGCAGCACCGGGGCACCCAAGGGCGCCATGTACACCGACCGCATGGTCGTTCCGGCGTGGCGCGGGTTCTGGCCGGGGACAGATGAACTGCCGATTATCGGCGTGCACTGCCTGCCCATGAGTCACGTGTCGGGACGTGCCGCGTTCTCCGGCACCCTCGCGGCAGGCGGCACCGGATACTTCACAGCGAAGAGCGACCTGTCCACGCTGTTCGAGGACATCGCCCTGGTCCGGCCGACGACACTGCGGCTGGTTCCGCGCGTCTGCGACATGCTGTTCCAGCGGTACCACAGCGAACTGGACCGATACGCGAGCGGCGACCGGGTCGCGGCCGCGGCGCGGGTGCGCGAGGAACTACGTGAACGGTTCCTCGGCGGCCGCGTGGTGTGGGCCGGCACCGGGTCGGCGCCGATGTCGCAGGAGATGGCCGCCTTCGTCGAATCCTGTCTCGACCTTCCGCTGCAGGACGGCTTCGGCTCGACCGAAGCGGGTCGAATCATGGTCAACGGGAAGGTGTGCCGTCCGCCGGTGCGTGACTACAAGCTGGTCGACGTGCCCGAACTGGGCTATTCGCGTACCGACTCGCCGTATCCGCGCGGGGAGTTGCTGGTCAAGACCGATGCCATCATTCCCGGGTACTACAAGCGTCCCGAGGCCACCGCGGAGATCTTCGACCGCGACGGCTATTACAGGACCGGCGACATCATGGCCGAGATCGGGCCGGACGAGCTGGTCTACCTCGATCGCCGCACGAACGTGCTCAAGCTGTCCAACGGCGAGTTCGTGGCCATCGCCCGGTTGGAGGCGCTGTTCGTCACCAGCCCGCTGGTCGGGCAGATCTTCGTGTACGGCAACAGCGAGCGCGCGTATCCGCTCGCGGTCGTGGTGCCGACCTCGGCGGCGCTCGACCGCGTCGGCGCGGCCGTAGCGGACCTGAAACCGCTGATCGGCGAATCGTTGCGGGAAGTGGCGAAGAACGCGGACCTGCCGCGCTACGAGATCCCGCGCGACTTCCTGATCGAGACCGAGCCGTTCAGCACGGCGAACGGCCTGCTCTCCGACGTCCGTAAACCATTGCGCCCCAAGATGAAAGACCACTACGGCGAGCGCCTGGAGCGGATGTACACCGAGCTGGCGGAACGGGAGACCGGTGAGCTGAGCGCACTGCGTCGCGGCGGCCGGAACCAGCCGGTGGCCGACGCCGTCCTGCGGGCCGCTCAGGCGTTGCTGGGTGGTGAGAGCGGCGAATTGCTCGGCGAGGAGCGTTTCACCGACCTGGGCGGTGACTCCCTGTCGGCGCTGTCCTTGGCCGGCCTGCTCGGGGAGATCTTCGATATCGAGGTGCCGGTGAGCGTCGTCCTCAACCCCGCGAACAACCTTCGACAACTGGCGCGACACATCGAGACGGTTGTGGCCGGCGGGCCGCGACAGCCGACGTTCGCGGCAGTGCACGGCACCGGCAGCACCCGAGTCCGGGCCAGTGACCTCACATTGGACAAGTTCATCGACACCGCGACCCTCGACGCGGCACGGGCCCTACCGCCACCGAGCGGCGCGACGAACACCGTGCTGCTCACCGGCGCGAACGGCTACCTGGGCCGGTTCTTGTGCCTGGAGTTGCTGACACGCACGAGCGGCACAGTGATCTGTCTGGTCCGTGGCGGAACGGCCGCCACCGCACGCCTGCGACTCGCTGCGGCCTTCGATCGGGGCGACCCCGACCTGGTCCGCCGCTTCAACGATCTGGCCGCAGGCCGTCTCGAGGTCCTCGCGGGCGATGTCAGCGCACCCGGCCTCGGCCTGGACGAGCCGACATGGCACCGGCTGGCCGACACCGTCGACTCGATCGTCCACCCGGCCGCACTGGTCAACCACGTTCTGCCTTATCCGGAGCTGTTCGGCCCCAACGTCATCGGCACCGCCGAGCTGATCCGGATGGCACTCACCGCGCGGATCAAACGAGTCAGCCACGTCTCGACCATGGGGGTGGTCGCCACGGGAACAGCGTCCGCCGACGAGGACGCCGATATCCGGCTCGCCAGCCCGGTTCGCGAACTCGACGGGACCTACGCCAACGGCTACTCGACGAGCAAATGGGCGAGCGAGGTGCTCCTGCGTGCGGCACACGAACGGTGCGGTCTGCCGGTTTCGGTGTTCCGGTCGGACATGATCCTCGCGCACAGCAGATACTCGGGGCAGCTGAACGTGCCCGATGTCTTCACCCGCCTGCTGCTCAGTCTGATCTTCACCGGTATCGCGCCGCGATCGTTCTATCCGACCGAAGACGCAGGGCGCGCCCACCACGGTGGCCTTCCCGTCGACTTCACCGCCGCGGCCATCGCCGCACTCAGTGAGCACGCCGTGACGGGCTATCGCACCTACAACGTCCTCGATCCGCGCAGCGTCTCACTCGACGTGGTCGTCGACTGGCTCATCGATGCCGGTCACCCCATCGCGCGAATCGACGACTACGACGAGTGGTTCACCCGCTTCGAAACCGCTGTCCGCGCCATGCCGGAGAGCCGGCGACGACACTCACTGCTGCCGCTGCTCCAGGCGTTCGGCAACACTCGCGAAACCCTCGTCCGCCCCGAATTCCCCACCGACCGCTTCCGTGCCGCCGTTCAGTCCGCCGAACTCGACCTTCCCCACATGTCAGCCGCGCTAATCCGCAAGTACAGCACCGATTTCAGTCGACTGGATCTGATCTGAGCTGTCGCCGGTCGTGCCATCGCGGGACGACCCCAGCGTTCTCGAGCGCCACACCTGCGGAGTCGCGGTTAGGGCCGAGGTCGCCGCCGAACAGGCCGGTCTCGATGCGATCTAGGATCACCGCTCGTAATCGACCAGCTGGCCACTTCGGGGACTATGACGAATCCTGGCTCGTGTTGGTGGCGGCGAGGCTGCCGAGCAGTTTCACGCGTTCTTCGCTGGGGGAGCCGGGTTCGGTGGTGAATCCGAACATGGTCCAGCCCGGGGTGTCGGGCAGTTCCATTGCTTCGTAGGCGAATTCGAGGTCGCCGACGTCGGGGTGATGGATTCGTTTGATGCCGGTGCGGTGGAAGCGGACGTTGTGGGCCGACCAGCGGTGGCGGAAGGCGTCGCTGCGGGTGACGAGTTCGCCGATGAGGTCGGTGAGTCCTTTGTCGAGGGGGTTCTGCGTGGCGTAAGTGCGCAGGGTGGCCACGATGTCGTCGGCGCCGCGTTCCCATTCCGGGTAGTACAGGCGGGCGGCGGGGTTGAGGAAGACGAAGCGGGCATTGTTGGCTTCGTTGGAGGGGTCGGTCAGCAGCGGGGACAGCAGTTCGCGAGCAAGGGCGTTGCCGGCGATGTAGTCCATGCGCCGGTTGCGGACCCAGGTGGGCGTGCCGGTGATGGCGTCGAGGAACCGTTGCAGGGTCGGACGCACGGTTTGGTCGGAGGTGCGTTTGGGTCGTCGGGTGGTGGCGGGGGCCGGTTTGGCGGCGCGGGTGAGGTCTTGGAGGTGCTGGGTTTCGGCGTCGTCGAGTTGCAGTGCCCGGGCAAGGGCGTGGACGATCTCGTCGGAGACGCCGGTGAGGTTGCCGCGTTCCATGCGCGCGTAGTAGTCGACGCTGATCCCGGCCAACAGGGCGACTTCTTCCCGGCGCAGCCCGGGCACGCGGCGATGTCCGGTGCTGGTGGGTAGGCCGGCTCGAGCAGGGGTGATGCGGTCTCGCCGGGTCCGCAGGAACTCACGCACCTCGCTCTGGTTGTTCATGACGTCCACGGTAAACCGCAGGTCGGTCGGGAAGCAGTGACTGCCAGTACACGGAACAGCAGTCACTTCCAGCCATGGTCGAGTCGGCGTGCAATGGGTGCATGACCGACACGATCCTCACCGGCCTGCCTGCTCGCGGTCGGGCTCGGGTTCGGCCGGGCCGGCGGGGCGTGTCAGCGCCGCCTACCCGGGTGGGGCGGCAATGCTGGCGGTGGCGCTGATCTCCGTGGTGTCGTCCGTCCCGCCGAACATGCGCGTACCCGCACTGTTGCCGCGCGCCCCCGCTGATCCACTGGTCGACCCTGTTTCCTCCATCGAAAGGAGTGCTGCTGTGCAGACTGTGACCCTCAACAACGGTGTCGAAATGCCGATCCTGGGTTTCGGGGTCTTCCAGATCCCCGATGCCGATACCGAAAAAGTTGTCACCGAGGCGATCGCCACCGGCTACCGGCTGCTCGACACCGCTGTCAGCTACGGCAACGAAGAAGCCGTCGGCGCCGCGATCGCCGCGTCCGGCGTGGCGCGGGAGGATCTGTTCGTCACCACGAAACTGTGGATCCAGGACTCGCGTGACGGGTCTGCGGAGGACGCGACGAAACGCTCCTTCGAGGACTCGCTGAATCGCCTGGGCTTGGACTATCTGGACCTGTATCTGATCCACCAGCCCTTCGGCGACTACTACGGTGAATGGCGCGCCATGACCGACCTGTACCGCCAGGGCCTGATCCGCGCGATCGGGGTGGCCAACTTCTACCCCGACCGGCTCGTCGACCTCATCGAGCACAACGAGATCACCCCCGCGGTGAATCAGATCGAGACCCACCCGTTCTTCCAGCGCGCCGAATACCAGACCGAGATGGCCGAGCTCGGTGTGCAGATCCAGTCGTGGGGGCCGTTCGCCGAGGGCCGCAACAACCTGTTCACCGACCCGACCCTGACCGCGATCGCCGACGCGCACGGCAAGTCCGTGGGCCAGGTGGTGCTGCGCTGGCTCACCGAACGCGGCGTCATCGCGATCCCGAAATCGGTGCGCCCCGAACGCATGGCCGAGAACTTCGACAGCCTCGACTTCACCCTCACCGACGCCGAGATGACCGCGATCGCCGGCCTCGACACCGGAGAGTCCCTGTTCTTCGACCACCGTGATCCCGAGGCCGTGCGCCGCCTGTCCGGCCGCAGCCACAACTGACCCGCACTGCCCGCGCCCACGCATGACGGGCGTGGGCAGGCCCTGATCGACGAGGAGTACTACGACGCCACCGCGATCACCGACAACATCGACGCCCTGTTCGACGGGATCTTGTTCACTCACTTCCCAGGGCGGCGGCCCCGACCGGCAGACCGCGATCAAGAACCCCGGTGTGCAGGGCATTGTCGCGTTCGAACCCGGCAGCGGGTTCGTCGTCCCCGAAGGTGAAGCACCACAACCGATCCCGATCCCGATATGTGGCTGCCGGCGAAGGTCGATCGGGGCGGCGCGGGGCCGACCGGTCCAGATCACTCGGATGCGTGACCCGACTTCGTGTCCGGATCGACCTTGTCCGCGCGCTCCCATTCCTTGTCCAGGTCGGCTCGCGAATCCGCGGCATCATCGCGATGCACATGTGCCTGCTGGGCAAGCTGCTCGGCCTGTGCGGACTTGGCCTCGGCTTCGGCCTTGGCGGCGCGGCTGCGGGCGGCGATCTCGTCGGCCCGCGCCTCTCGCTGACCGACCTCGAACTCCTGTTCCGTCGCGCGGGCACGGATATCCTCGGCCTCTGCCCGCTGGTGTGCACGCTGTTTACGCATCAACATCAAGGCGCCGGCCACGAGCGCGACAACAACAACGACCGCGACGACGATGATCACAATCACACTGGTGGTACTCATCGTTCTGCTCCTCGCACCCCCCTCGATTCTAACGCCACCGACGGTCCCGAATTCGAGCCGGTGAAGCGTCCGTCTCGCGGCCGATGATCAGAGATTCAGACGTCGATGTGGGAGCCCATGATGACGGTGCGGTCGCGGGGCAGGCCGAAGTAGTCGGCGGCGTCGGCGGTGATGTGGGAGGTCGCGATGAACAGTCGTTTGCGCCACGTCGCCATGGTCGGCTGGTCACCGCGGCGGAGTTCGATCTTGGAGACGAAGTAGGAGGCGCGATCGAGGTCGAGCCTTCCCTCTGTCGCCGTGGCATCGAGATGCCGCAACGCCGCGGGGATATCGGGACGTTCGGCGTAGCCGTAGCGGGCGGTGACGTGAATGATGCCGTCGTCGCCGTGGCCGAGAGGGTCGACGGTGAGTCGTTCCGCGAACGGGACACGGGGCACCGGGTCGGTGGCGATGCTCACGATCGCGACGTGCTGGTGGCGGACGTGGTTGTTCTCGACATTGGCGCGCATGGCCAGCGGAGTAGTTTTCTTGCCCCGATTGAGGAAGATCGCCGTGCCGGGAACCTCGAAGATCCTCGGTCGCCCTTCGCCGAGTTCGTCGACGAATTCCTGCAGTGGGCCTTCACGCTGTTCGCGCGCTGCGGTGACGATGTCGCGACCGCGTTCCCAGGTGGTCATGACCGTGAACGCGATGACGCCGATCAGCAACGGCAACCACGCACCGTGCACGATTTTGGTGAGGTTCGCCCCGAGGAACAGCAGATCGATACCGAGCAGCGGCACCGCACCGAGCGCGAGCAGCCAGTACGGGGTACGCCATCGGGCGCGGGCGACATAGAAGAACAGCAGCGTGGTGATGGTGATGGTGCCCGTGACCGCCATCCCGAACGCGTAGGCGAGGGCGTGGGAGCTGCGGAACGCGAAGACCAAGGTCAGCACCGAAACCATGAGCAGCCAGTTGATCCACGGGACATAGATCTGACCGATGGTGGATTCGGAGGTGTGCACGATCCGCAGTCGCGGCAGGTAGCCGAGCTGAGCGGCTTGGGAGGCGACGGAGAACGCGCCGGTGATCACGGCCTGAGCGGCGATCACCGTCGCGGCGGTGGCCAGCAGCACCATCGGGAGCCGACCCCAGCCCGGGACGAGCAAGAAGAACGGGCTGGTGATGTTGGCCGGGTCGGACAGGATCAGCGCGCCCTGGCCCATGTAGCTGAGCATGCATGCCGGGAACACCAGAAGCAGCCAGCCTCGGGCGATCGGACGTCGCCCGAAGTGACCCATGTCGGCGTAGAGGGCTTCGGCGCCGGTCACCGCGAGGACCACGGCGGCAAGCGCGAAGAACGCGATGTGGAAGTGGCCGAACAGGAATCCCAGCGCGTAGGTCGGTGAGATCGCCTTCAAGATTTCCGGGTTGTCGCTGATGCCCGCGATCCCGGCCACCCCGATCGCGGTGAACCACGCGATCATCACCGGCCCGAATACGCGCCCGACGACCGCGGTTCCCTTGCGCTGCACCAGGAACAGGACCACGATGATCACCGCGGTGATCGGGATGATGAACTCCTCGAGCGACGGCTCGACGATCTTCAATCCCTCGACAGCCGAGAGCACCGAGATCGCCGGGGTGATCATCGAGTCGCCGAAGAACAACGAAGCACCGAAGATCCCCAGTGCCGCAAGGAAAGTCGCCGTCCGCTTGCCGCCCGGCGCGCTCCAGCGCCGCAGCAGCGTGATGAGCGCCATGATGCCGCCCTCGCCGTCGTTGTCGGCGCGCATCGCCAGCGTCACATAGGTGATCGTCACGACCACCGTGACCGACCAGAAGATCAGCGAGACGATCCCGAACACGTTGTCCTGGCTCACCGGCACCGGGTGCGGGTCGGCCGGATTGAACACCGTCTGCAGGGTGTAGATCGGGCTGGTGCCGATATCGCCGAACACCACGCCCAGCGCCGCAACGATCGCGGCAAGGCGCACGACCTCGCGACCTGTCCCCTGTCCGGGCGGGGTCGAGGTGGCGTGGGTGGGTGTTTCGGTCACAGGTTGTCCTTCCGTGGCGAGCACCCGATGGATGGCGCTGCCGTGACGATATCGCCTGTGGTCGCGATCGGATGGTGCGAGGCATGGCCGACCTCTACGAGACCAACCCCGACTTCCACCAGACCTTCGGCAGCCCGGCGGCCGCGGAGTTCGCCGCGAACGCCCTGCGCATCCACGTGCGGCACCTGGCTTGACGGCGTGATCGGCTGCCCGAGCGCGCGCTGCGGCCCGGCCGGCCAACTGTCGACATGAGGCACGCTCCTATCGAGGACAGCTGTCATCTAGGAAGGATTCATAGATTAGCGCTATATAAGTTACGAACTATGGCGCGCCTTCCGTGGATGTGGAGTGCTTCGGTGTATTCATCCAGAAATAGGATTTTTGGGATGAAATACCAGCTCATCGCCAATGTAGATACCTGGGATCTCCTGCGCTGAACCCTGTGTGTACGGTCTATCCCAGTCAGCAGCGGAGTGCGACACGTCACAGGGGAGGTTCAGTGTTGAGGAGGCGGGTATGCGGGCGACCGGCAGCTCTGTCAGGAGCGGTCGTCGCGGTCAGCGCCGGGCTGGTATCGGCGCCGGTAGCATCGTCGGTGCCGACCGCTGAGGTAGCCGTCGGCGACTTCTACAGCACGTCGATGCCATTGCCCGATGTGGCGGCGGGGGCGGTCATCCGGACGGAGCCCGCGCATCTGGCCCTGTCAGCGCCGGGGCAGCCGGAAATGATCCCCGCATCGGCGGCGTTGGACGCGTCGCAGCGGTGGATGACCGACAGGCTCGCGGGTCAGCCCGCACCCACGAACTGCGCGAGGCTGCCTTGACCCCAACGTTTCGATGAGGATGTCGATGCGGGTGCCGCGGCCGCGGCACCTGCTCGAGCGGTACTTGGTGCCGACGGCGGATCCGAAGCGATATCTCTGGGCATTCGGATTGGTGGCGCCGGTTTGCGCGTTGCTGCCCTCACAGCTGGTGATGCGTACCGGACTGGCGATCTTCTGGTGGATCGAACCGATTGTCGTGCTGTTCGTGATTCCGGTGCTGGATCGCCTTGTCGGTGAAGACGGCCACAATCCCAGCGACGAGGATTACGAAGAACTCGGTGCCAACCGCTACTACCGGTGGTGTACCTACCTGTTCCTTCCGGTACAGGTCGCTGCCCTGGTGATCGCGTGCTACCTGTGGACCGATTCGCAACTTCGATTCGTCGACAAGCTGGGATTGGCTGTGACAGTCGGTTTCTTGGCGGGGATCGGTATCAACGCCGCGCACGAGCTCGGTCACCGGGTCGAGCGGCTCGAGCGGTGGCTGGCGAAGGCGGCGCTGGCGCAATCCGGGTACGGGCATTTCTACGTCGAGCACAATCGGGGCCACCATGCTCGGGTCGCCACGCCGCAGGACCCGGCCAGCGCGCGGTTCGGTGAGTCGTTGTGGAAATTCTTGCCCCGCAGCGTGATCGGGGGGTTCCGGTCATCGCTCGAACTGGAGCGGGACCGGCTGCGACGCCAGCAACGTTCGTGGTGGTGCCCGCGCAACAATATTCTGCAGTCGTGGGCGATGACGGTGGTGCTGTTCGGCGGGCTCGTCGCGACGTTCGGGTCCGGTGTCCTGCCCTATCTCGTCGTGCAGGCGGTGATAGGCGTCTGGCTGCTCGAGACGGTGAACTATGTCGAGCACTACGGCCTGCTGCGAAGTCGATTGCCCAACGGTCGCTGGGCGCGCTGCTCGCCGGCCGACAGCTGGAACTCCGACCGCCTTGTCACCAACATCTTCCTGTTCCACCTGCAGCGGCACAGCGATCATCACACCAATCCCGGGCGCCGGTATCAGACCCTGCGCAGCGCGTCCGAGGCACCGCAGCTGCCCGCGGGCTATGCCACCATGATCGTCGTCGCGTCGGTGCCGGTGCTGTGGCGGCGCACAATGGATCACCGCGTCCTGGCGCACTACGACGGGGACCGCACTCGCGTCAATACGATGCCCGGCCGAGTTCGGCGTGCCGGTCGCGGGTCGAAGCGATCGCGAGGAAAGCTGGGCAGTCGTCTCGCGGGGCGATAAAAGTGCGAAGAACGGCGTTGTCACCGAGTCGGCGAGGCCGTTGCTGATTAGGCTCTGCTGGTGCTGTTCGTTCGGGTGCTGGGCCCGATCGCTGTCGAGGTGGACGGCCGGCCCGTCGACCTGGGCGGCCCGGTGCCGCGCCGATTCCTGGCAGCGCTGTCACTGACGGTGGGAACCCCGGTATCGGACGGTGTGCTCACCGAACTGGTGTGGGGCGAGGATCGTCCGCGGCAGGCGGCCGCGACCCTGCGAGTCCTTGCCTCGCGGCTGCGTTCGGCGTTGGGGCCGTCGGCCCGAGAGTGCCTGCAGCGCAGAGCGTTCGGCTATGCGCTGACGGTGCATTCGGAATGGACCGATCATGGCCGGTTCGCCGGCATGATCACCGATGGGGTGCGTGTGCTCGCGGCTGGGGACGCCGGGTCGGCCGCGCGGTTGTTCGAGAATGCGCTAGGGCTGTGGCGAGGGGATCCGTGGCCGGAGTTGGATCAAGCGCCGGACCTGCCCGCCGAGCGGGCCCGGTTGACGGAGCTGCGTGCGACAGCGGTCGAGGAACTGCAGGCGGCTCGATTGGCGTGTGGTGAGACCGCGATGGCGGTGGCCGATCTGAGCGAGGCGGTGTCGGCGGCGCCGTTTCGGGAGCGGCGCTGGGAACTGTTGGCACTCGGCCTCTACCGCAGCGGACGGCAGGCCCAGGCATTGGCCGAAATCCGGCGGGTGCGTGAACTTCTCGTCGAGGAGCTCGGAGTAGATCCCGGGCCGGCGCTGCGCACTCTCGAGCAGCGAATGCTCGACCACGACCCCGGGCTGTTGCTCGTGGAATCCCCGCGACCGCGCGGGATGCGCACGGAGACCTCGCCCCGTACGCCACAGCGACCGATCGGGCGCGTGCTGTCGTCGTTTGTGGGTCGTGATCGCGAACTGGGCCTGCTGTCCGTATTGCTTGCCGAGCGGCGCATGGTCAGCCTGGTGGGTCCGGCGGGAGTCGGCAAGACCAGACTCGCCGTCGAATACTGTGCCGGGGGAGCGGATTCGCCGGATCGCTGGATCGTGCGGCTCGGCGATGTCCACCACGGTGACGGTGTCGTGACCGCCATCGCGACCGCGCTGGGTCTGGTTCAGATCACCGGCGATCCCGTGGACCTGGTGCGGCGTGCCCTGACCCTGCGACCGGGACAGTTGGTACTCGACAACTGTGAGCATCTGATCGAGCCCGTGGCCGAGGTGACCATGCTGCTGCTCGCCGCCTCTCCGGACCTGCGGATTCTGGCGACCAGTCGGCAGCCGCTGGGGATCGACGGCGAACAGGTACTGGTCGTCGAACCCCTGCCCGTGTTCGGCGCAGCCGGCGGCGACGGTGCCGCGGTGCAGCTGCTGATCGAGCGGGTGCGCGCTGGTCGGCCCGGCTGGCAACCGACTGACAGCGACCGGGAAACCGGACGCGCGATATGCACGAGCCTGGACGGGTTGCCGCTGGCGATCGAGCTGGCGGCGGCCCGGGAACGCGCGTTCGGCCTGCACGGTATCGCCGCTCACCTGCGCGACCGGCTCGACGTGTTAGGAACCACGCCACGCGGGTCACTGTCGCGGCATGCGAGCCTGGAGGCCGCAATCGGCTGGAGCGTCGAGCATCTCACCCCCGCTGATCGCGCAATGTTGTTGCGGCTGTGGCCGTTCGAAGGCGGGTTCACCTGGCAGGGTGCTGAAGCTGTGCGACCCGTGGGAACTGACGCCGGTGTGCTCGCCACCCTGGCATCGCTGCTCGACCGCTCGGTGATCGCCGCCGACGTCACCTCCGGGGGGACACGCTATCGGCTGCTCGAGACCATCCGCCGCTACTGCCGCGACACCGACCCTGACCCACCTGCCACCCGCGCCGCACACGCCGCCTGGGCCCGCGGATTCGTCGCCGACCAGGCCGCGCTGCTGACCGGGCACCGTGCCGGCGCGGCCTACCGTTTGCTCGCCGCCGAACTGCCCAATATCCGCGCGGGAATCGACTACGACCTCGCACACCATCCCGTGCACGCGCTCCGAAGCGCGGCGGCGCTGCAATTCGCATGGCCGGTCCTCGGCGTGCTGGTCGACGGCCGCGATGTCATCCGGACCGCGCTCGACACCGCCGCCGACGCCGGCACCGAGGATCGCGCGCGCGGACTGCTGGCCTTGTCGATTGTGTCGTTCCATGCTGGTGACGCCCGCGAGGCGCTGGGGCGGGCGGAGGCAGCCATGGAACTACTCGCCGACCCCGAGCCCGACCGAGACCTGTGGCTGCACGCGCTGATGTTCCGTGCGCTCGCGCTCACCGCGCTCGGCGATCGGGCCTCGACCCGGAGCGCGATCGACCGGCTGATCGCCGAAGTCGACCGGCTCCCGACAGCGGACTGGATCCGTGGCTGCGCACAGTTCGGGCAGGGCATCGCATTACTGCTGGAGGGCAATCTCGCCGACGCGATCGGCTGGTTGGCCTCGGCGCGGGAACTCAGCGCCGAATGCGGTCACCTGTGGTGCCAAGGCATGGCCGACGTGGTGCTCGCCTGTTCGTTGCTCACTCCGGCCGCGGACGCCGATACGGCCGCGTCGGCCCTGACCGCCATCGACCGCGCGCTGCGCGCGTTCGGCGAGCAATCGAATATTTCCGACGCGCTGGGTGCGGTCTACATTGCCGCCTACGCGCTGATGGCGCTGTCGTCGCCCGAGTCCGCTGTCGGGCTGCGGGCGGCAGCGATTCAGCATTCCGAGCGGATCGGGGCTGATCCGCGGCGCTACACACAATTCGCCCACCCCGTAGTGCTGGATCGGATGGAACGGCTGCTGCCCGCCGGTGAACAACGCGCGGCCGAGCAGCTGGGCAGGCAGATGAGCTGGACGGCCATGGTCGCTCTGGTCCGTGACTCGGTCGAGGGCATCTCAGCAGACTGAGAGGCCGATGTTCGGCGGCTTCGTCGGCGCGCGAGTCTCGACGGTCGTTGTAGCGGTATTGAAACACCTGCGCGCGATCGTTGCGACGAGCCGGCACATACCGGCGTTCGTGCCAAGCACTCACCGCTACGTCTGCGAGGACAGTCCTATGTCACACCCCACTCTCGACATCATCGCGGAGGTCTATCGGGCCTTCGACAGCCGCGACTTCGGCATGATCGAACGCCTTTTCGACCCCGACATCGACATCGACCAGGCCGCCGATTTGCCCTGGGGCGGCCGCCATCACGGGCATGTGGGCGCGGTCGGCTTCTTCACCACGCTGCTCGCGCACATCGACAGCAAGGTGATCTCCGAGCACATGTTCGCCGCAGGCGAGGACGTGGTGCAGGTCGGCCGCACGGTCGGGACGACCATCCCCGGTGGCGTCGAATTCGACCTTCCCGAGGTGCACATCTGGCACCTGCGTCAGGGGCGGATCGTCGGCTTCGACGCCTATATCGACACCCCGGCCATGCTGGCCGCCCTACGGCAGGCGCAGACACGATGACCGGCTTCGACCTGACCGCGGAAACGACAGTCGAACGGGCGGCCGCCACCGTGTGGGCGCTACTGGCCGACTACGCCACCGACACGGCATGGCGCACCGGCGTCGTCGCCATGTCCGCCTCCCCGCCCGGGCCTGCCACTCCCGGCGCTCGCACCGTCGAACAGCTCCGGTTCGCGGGCCGGACCTGGCACAACAATGGTGAAGTCGTCACTGTCGAACCAGGCACCCGCATCACCTGGCGCACGCTCACCGGGGCCGACGCCGAAGGCTCTCGCGCCGTAACCCCGCTGGGCCGAGACCGATGCCGCGTCCGCCTCGAGCTGCGCGTCGTTCCGCACGGCATACAACGGCCGTTCGGGTGGCTGCTGGCTCGCATGCTGCAACGCAACCTGGATCGAGATATCGCAGCACTGCGCAAACTGGCCGAATCGTCGACCGACAGTGAACGAAACGTGCGGTGATGCCACGCACTTCACACCGCCGATGATTCGAGGAGTCGAAAGGCCGTTGTCCGCCAACGAAATTGCCGTGGTCGAAGGGTTCTACTCGGCTCTGGCCCGACACGACATGGACCGGGTCAGGGCGCTGATCGCACCGGAGTTCGTGTTGGACTACCCGGTCAGGTCGTTGCCGTGGCGTGGACAATACGACGGTCCGGACGGCTTCTTCGAGTTCTTCGGACTTCGGCACACTCGACTCGACACCCACCTGACTATCGAGCGAACCTTCCAGGCGGGCAACCGAATCGTCGTGATCGCATGGTTCGAAGGGACAGTCCGCGGAACCAGGACGATCATCCACGGTCACGAGGTCGCCCTCCTGGAAGTGCATGACCACAGAATCGCCCGATTTTCCCTCTTCGAAGAAACGGCAGCCATTCTCGCCGCACTCGAGCAAACTCGATAACCGGGTGCGCTCGGCGCTGCCGAGGTGTGCCTGTACCGGGGGGTCTGCACCTTGCTCAGTTTCTTGGGGCGGTCGCCTTTGCAGGATTCGCCGCGCGCCCGGTGACCACGGCCGTGTCCGGCCCGAGGAATCGGACGTCGTGTTGTTTACCGCGCGGGTGTCGCTGTAGTCACCCGGAGACGGCGATCTGCGAGCGAAGGGATTTCGATCATGGGCTCGTCGCCGGCGCGGGCTCGATACTGCGCCGCTTCACCAGCAGCACGATCGCCAGCACCGGGTAGAGCAGGATCGGTAGCAGGGTGCCGAGATAGAAGGTCTGATCGATCACGATCGACGTGCCGGTGAGCAGGGTGAAGTCGAACAAACCGTGCAGCACCGAGTTGGCCGTGTTGCCGCGCGTCACTCTCCGGGTCAGGTAGAAGAAGTAGCCGGCCAGGCTGACCATGACCGCCTGCGGCAGCGCGCTCGCGCCGTGGGTGATGCCGTTGGTCAGATGCACCGCGCCGAACACGATGCTCGACCATAGCGCGACCTTGCCCTCGGTCAGCCCGTGATCGCGCAGCACCACGACACCGATCCCGCGGAACATGCCCTCCTCGCCCCAGCCGACGAACTGGGTCGCGATCAGCAGCATCAGGGTGTACAGCAGACCCTTGTCGCCCAGCGCGCTGTAGTTGATACCGAAGACGATCGCGACGAGGAACACGATCGGCACGACCCGCACCCACGGCCGGGTCGGGCGATCGTCGTGCAGGACCGGCCGCATCCAGCCGAGGTAGGCGATGACACCGTAGGTGAACGCCAAGGCGACACCGAGCGGGATGATCATGCCGTAGAACACTGCGCGCGTGGACAGGAAGTCGTCCTCGCCTGTCAGCGCGGTCATCAGCAGACCACCGAGCTGGATGATCGCCAGATACGCGATCACGACCAGCGCGAACACCGGATAGGACAGGCGTCGGCGGCCGGTCGGGGTAGCCGATAGCGCAGTTTCAGGACGGCTCATACGGGCAAAATATCCGCTGGGAAAGCTGGACGCTTGATATTCGGGGTCGTGTCGTTCACCGCAGTGGCAGCGACCGACGGAACGCTCGGTCGCTGATCGATCCGACCAGCGACCGAGCGTTGCCTTCCTCGGAAGGGCCCTCGCAGGTTGTGAGCGCTACGGAAACCGGCCCTTCACCCAGGAATTCGACGGCCGGACCCCTTTGGATGACTCCGCCTGTCCGGTCGGTCGGGCGTCGATCTGAAAAGAGCTGAAGGTGGCTGCGAAGCGGGTAGACGGCGCAGGCGCGCCGGGAGTTCAGACCGCGAGCGGGACTTGGTCGTCGGTGGTCTGCGCACGCAGATCACCCAGCAGTCTGGTGAGCTTGCGAGACACGCTCATCTGAGAGACACCGAGGCGCTCGGCGATCTCACCTTGGGTGAGTGTGTCGTAGAACCGCCAGATCAGCAGCTGGCGGTCTTCCGGCGGCAGTTGTGCCAGCAAGGGCGCGACGGTGATCGTGTCTTCAGCCATTTGGTAGCGAGGGTCTTCATCGCCGAAGGTGTCGGCGATGGTCATGCTGGGATCGCCGTCGGTATCACGTGCCGGGGTGTCGAGGCTGCGCGTCTGGAACGCGTTGGCCGCCACCAGAGTACGGGCGATATCGGTAACCGGAACATCGAGTTCGGTCGCGAGTTCTTGCGCGGTGGGGGAGCGGTGGAATCGACGGGTCAACTCGTCGGTCGCCACCCTGACTTTGCCCTGTAGTTCCTTTTCGCGACGCGGCACATGCAACGGCCAGATGTGGTCGCGGAAGTGTCTGCGTACTTCACCCATGATGGTGGGGACCGCGAAACCCAGGAACGGTGATCCGGTGGTCACGTCGTAGCGGTCGACTGCCATGACCACGCCCAGCCGCGCGGTCTGGAGCAGATCCTCGAACACTTCACCGCGACCGGCGTATTTGCGAGCGATGTGCTCGGCGAGCGGGAGACAGACCTCGATGATCTCCTCGCGCAGAGCATCGTGTTCAGGGCTGCGCGGGTCGGTCAGTGCCAGGTGCGCGAACAAGGGTTCGGCGTGTTCGTAGGTGGGGCGGGCGGCGGTGGTGGACATGCGGATCAGCTCCTGGTCTGCGACATGCTCAACGGCGGGGAGGAGGTGAACTAGAGGCTGTTGAGGCCCAGCATTTTGGAGGACATCGTCATCGCCGCACCCAGGCCGACGGCGCAGAAGAAGGCGACGGTCGGCGACCCGGTCAAGGCGGCCAGGCCCAACAGAAAGAACACGCTGGTCGCCAACACGATGGTGGTGCTGGTCAGATCCATGCTCGGCGTACTCGGTACCCGATTACGTGAGGTGGTCATGAGCAAAGGGTTGACCGTCGTGGAGGCGAATAAACCGGAACCGGTCGATGATGTTGATACGGAGGCAGTTTCGTACTTCAGGATTGAAGGACCTGTCCCATGGGAAGGCATCAGTACACGTCTGGCCCGGAGTCGGTGGCCCCGCGGCATCGAGCCGGGAAGACTCTCGCCGCTCCTCGTCCGGCGCTACCTCAGTCCCGAAGTGGCGGGGCAAGTCGGATCAGTATCCGTAGGCTGAGTCACGAGGTTCTCAGCGGAGGGGGCAGGTTGAACGACTACGGCAGTTTTGCTACCCAACCGTTGCCGGTGCAGTACAGCACTCCACGTGCTGTCGCGCGGGTGCCGTTGAAAGGCGTGCGTGGTCACGGGGGCTCAGGGTCTTCCGGGTTGGCGCGGTCGGGTGGCTATGTCGCGGTTGCCGGCGTGGTGAGTCGTGTGACCGGGTTCGTGCGCACGCTCGTGGTGGCGGCGGTGCTGGGGACCGCGGCGGTCGGGGACGCCTACAACGGTGCCAACAATCTGCCGAACATGGTCTACGAGTTGCTGCTGGGCAGCGTGCTGGCCAGTGCGGTCATTCCGGTGCTGACCCGGGCCCGTCGTCGGGGCCGTAAACGTTCACGCGAGTTCACTCAGCGACTGATGGTCGCGACCATGATCGCCCTGGCCGTGGTCACGGCCGTCGCGGTGGCGTGTGCGCCGTGGATCGTTCGCGGGTTCGTCGCCGATGCCGAGCAGCGGCGCCTGGCGACCTGGCTGGCGTATCTGCTACTGCCGCAGATCTTCTTCTACGGCATCGCCGTCGTCGTGGGCGCGGTACTCAACGTCCGTGACAGCTTCGCTACCGCAGCGTGGGCGCCGGTCGTCAACAATGTGATCCTGCTGGCGACCTGTGCTGTGTTCGTGGCCCTTCCCGGCCCGGTCACGCTCACTCCGGCATCGATGACCACCGCGCAGATCCTGACCCTCGGTATCGGCACCACAGCCGGGATCGCCGGGCAGGCAGTCTGGGTCGTAGTGGTGTTGCGCCGAGACGGGTTCACCTGGAGCTGGCGGGTGCGGCCTTTGCCCTACACCTGGCGCCCGGTCCGGTCCGGCCTGCCGGTGATGGGCTGGCTGCTGGTCTACGCGGTGATCAGCCAGATCGGCGTCGCGATCACGATGCGAATCGCCTTCGACCACGGCGGTGTATCGGTCTACACCTACGCCGAATTGCTGTTCCAGGTCCCCTACGGCATTCTGGCCGCGTCCGTGCTGACCGTGCTGATGCCGCGTATCTCTCGCGCGGCCGCCCTCGGCGACCGGACCGCGGTCGTGGCCGATCTCGCCCGCGGTGCCCGGTATCTGTCGGTGGCACTGATTCCGATGGCGATGGCCATGAGTCTTCTCGGCCCCGGGTTCACGACGGTGGTGTTCACCGGCCGTGTCGATGTCGAGGCCGCCACCCTGATCGGCACCGCAGTCGCCTGTTCCGCATTCGGGCTGGCGCCGTTTGCTTTGGTGATGCTGCAGATGCGGGTGTTCTACGCCTACAACGACACTCGCACCCCGGCCGTGCTCAACCTTGTCATGGTCACCACGAAGGTCAGCATCCTCGTCCTGGCCGCCACGGTGCTGGCAGACCGAGCCGTCATCGTCATGCTCAGCGTCGCGAGCTCGTTGGCCTACGTCGTCGGCGCTGTCGCCGGTCATATCCTGTTGCGGCGCCGACACGGGTTGCTCGGGTTCTCCACTGTCGCAACCACCGTCGCCCGGGTCGCGGCGGCCACCGTTCTCGCCGGGCTGGCGGGACTCGGTGCCGTCGCGCTGACCCGCACCTCGATCAGCGCGGGCGCAGTCGAACAACTCGCGGCCACCGCGGCCGGTGCCATCGCTGCCGTACTGGTGTTTGTGCTCGCCGCCCATGTCATCGGTATTCCCGAACTGCGCGCGGCGCGAACACTTCTACGCCGGGCGTGAGGAGGCCGATGGCGGTTCTGAAACCCTGTGATGGCGGCGAATATCCAAGGTTCGACAACCCTTCAACACAACTCGACGCGGTTGCCACGACGATCGCCGCGCTCCACCACGACAACACCCTGCTGCGCCAAGAACGTCACCGCACCGGCGATCTCATCACGCTCGACGACCACCGCACCATCCCGCCGATCTGTTCGTCATGATGATCCGATGGACAAACTCCTGACAAGAAAAGTTGTGATGGACAGCCACACGGTCTGACCAAGCCACCCACACCGACGGACGACCTATTCGGATCGGCTTGTCTGGACAGCTGGCGGGATCGGTGAGTTACGTTCCGCCCTTATGCGCGGGTTTCTCGAGTGCATACCGCGCCGGTGCGCACATTGGCCGAGACTGCCGAGATGACCGCGTCCAGGTGTTGTTCGGTGCGCGCCAGCTCGATGATGCTCTGGCGCAAGTGATCACGCTCCACCTCGAGGCGGCCGAGTAGGGCAGGTGTGGCGCGGCCGTTGATCAGATGTGGCGTGAGCTCGCCGATGGTCCGGCTGGACAGGCCCGCTGCATACAGCTGCTGAATCAGCAGTACCTGATCCACGGCGGTGTCGGCGTAGTGGCGCTGACCGCTGGAACTGCGCTCGGCATGTAGCAGGTTCTGCTGTTCGTAGTACCGCAGGGCCCGGGCTGAAACCCCGGTCCGGCGAGCCAATTCGCCAATACGCATTCCGGCCCTTCACATGATCCATGCCACAAACGCTTGCCTCTGACATCGACGTCAACTTCTAGCGTAGTCGAGGTACCCATCCGCGACGAAAGTCCTGGCAGCGAACCGAAAGAATATTTCACTCATGGTCATTCACCCCGTCACCGGCCTGGCCGACCCCGCGCCCGCGCCGACCGTCACCGTCAAACCACTCCGGGTGCGCAGGTCCGGTTGTGCTGACGACCTCCAAGTGAGGGTTTCCGCCCCGGTCACCGGCGACAACCTACCGGTCGTGCTTTTCGCGCACGGGTTCGGCTCGAGCTTCGACGCCTACGGGCCGCTGGTCGACTATTGGAGCTCGCACGGATTCGTGGTCATCCAGGCTACGCATTTGGACTCGAAGCGGATCGCCTTGGCAGCCGAGGATCCGCGCAAGCCGCGACTGTGGCGGCACCGGGTGCAGGACATGACGAGCATTCTCGACGAACTTTCCGTATTGGCGGCATCGGTGCCTGGTTTGCGCGGTCGGGTCGACCACGACCGGATCATCGCCGCGGGCCATTCCTTCGGTGGGCAGACCGCGGGAATCCTGGTCGGTTTGCGCGTCACCGACCCGGAAACCGGGATCGCGGAAGACCTGTCCGACCGGCGAGTCATGGCCAGTATCCAACTCGCCACCGCGGGACGCGGCGGCACAGAACTCACGGCCTTCGCTCGCGAACATCTTCCGTGGCTGCGCGACCAGGACTTCTCGCACATCAACGCCCCAGGTCTGGTGATCGCTGGGGACGATGACAACCTCCCGCTGTCCACCCGCGGGCCGGCCTGGACGACCGATCCCTACACGCTGAGCCGGGCGAACAAGAGCTTGCTCACTGTGTTCGGCGGCCAGCACTTCCTGGGCGGTATTTCCGGCGAACACGTCAGCGAGACCACCGACGAGAACCCCGACCGGGTCGCGCTGATACAGCAGGTCACCCTCGCCTACCTCCGTCACGTCGCCGGTATCGATCACAGCGGCTGGACTATCGCCCAGGCCGTACTCGCGCCCGCCCATCCCCTGGGACGGCTGGAATCCAAATAGCGGGCCTGTCGAACTACTGTGAGGCGGTATTTCGGCGCAGGCACCGAGTATGGGGCAAGGCTGAGAAAGGGTGCGATGACGAGGGTGATCCGCGCGGCGCTGACGGCGCTGGTGATCGTGTCGGCAACGGTGGGCTGCGACGATGGCCCGGGTGCGAACGTCGTGCACGATAACCCTGTGAAAAGAATGCTGCCTGAGGGTGAATCACTACTGCTGCGAACAGATTTCAACGACGATGCGGCCTGGCGCGAGACACTCGACGCAGTGAATCGGTTCTATGAAAGCGAAGACGTCGAGTACGGGCTGACCGTTATCGACACCCCTGACTTCCGGGAAGTGACGGCCGGCGACCTCGAGAAGCTGCTCACATCGCAGTACTACATCTACATCATCGACGAACAGACCATCCGCGATCCAGAGCACCCGATCCTGGCAGTCGACAACAGCGGCGGCGGTGAACCCGCCGCAGGCCTGCCCACTTTCCGGATCTTGCCAAGAGAAGTAGGGCCGGCCGAAGTCAACCTCACGCTTGCGAACATGGACTTCGAGGACTTCGCATCAGCGGTGGACGCGGACGGGGTGTTTCGCGGCTTCTGAGGCCGGGCCGACTTGCGGTGCACCTGTTTCGTCGTCGGTGCGATCGAACGGATGATCGGTTGTCATCCGTGACCTGATCGACGGAATAGCGTCTGTGGGGCGACGACGTTGAGATCCGGGTGGTATCGGCGAAACGTGACGTTGACATGCGAGGTGCCTCGCGGGCTGGTCATGAGGACAGAACCGGTGGTGGCTGGTCTGTACCGGCCTGGGCGGTGCGAAATGGCGCGATCGGCGCGGTCTCAGCATCGGGCGCTGTTGGACCTGTTGCTGACCGGAATGCTGGGCGAGCGTGCGCAGTTGGTGTTCACGCTGGCTGATCTCGAGGGCCGCCGGTATCGAGCGCGCGGTGCCTATTCGGTACCTACCCGACTGAGTGATCGGATCGGGTTGCCGGGTCGACGTGGCACGAGGCGCCTCCGCTTCGCTGTAGCCACGTCGACCGGCCACCACCCGGTCGCTGCGCAGCCAACGACCGGGCATCAGTCATTCGCAGTCGTTGTCACTCCGGATCGGCGCTATCGAATACTCGCGGTCAACGTTGTCCGGCAATGAAAGTTGCTGAGCCTCAACACCTTTCTCCGCCGGGGTTGTCGAGCTCGTTATTGTTGTCAACGATCTCGCGGGCGCGCGATCAGCAGTTGGGTCGGGAGCTCGATTCAGCGGACCTGGGTCGTCTCGAGAATGCCATGTCGCGGCGCACGCCCTGCGCACCAGCGGAGCCGACGCGGTTCTGTCGTTCGCACCGGCGACTCCGACCTGACCCCGATTCCTGTATCCCGACGCGCGCGGTTCCCGTAAGCTTCGTCGCGTACGTGCAGGTCAACCGGCCGACGATGGAGTCTCATGACGTCCACAGCACTGAAGAAGCCACCACCCACACCGGTTCTGCGGGCCGTCGAGCGAGTGCGCGACGCGCTCTCGGCGCTGCATCGCCGACTGGTTCCCGGCCATATCGCGCTACTGGAACTACAGATCGCCGGATTCCTCTCGCAGGCGATCAGTGCCGCGGCCGAGCTGGGTATCGCCGACGAACTGGCCCGTGGGCGGCGCGGGGCGGCCGAGCTGGCCGCGGCGGTGGGCGCCGACGAGGACGGCGTGCGCAGGCTGATGCGTCTGCTGGTGAGTTTCGGGGTGTTCGCCCAGCATCGCGACGGTTCCTATGGGCTCACCAGGATGGGTGAGTCGCTGCGCTCCGACGGCGAGGTGACGCTGCGCGACACGTCCCTGTTCTTCGGTTCGCCGTTTCACCGCAACCACTGGACCCACCTGACCGACGCGGTACGTACCGGCGAAGCCGTCGGCCCCGCTCTCGACGGTGCGAGCTTCTTCGAGTATGCCGCGACGCACCGCGAGATCGGCGACCTGTTCGACCGCGCGATGACCAGCATCAGCACGCTGTCCATCGAACCGCTGCTGGCGGCTTACGATTTCGGCCAGTTCGGCACCTTGGTGGATGTCGGCGGCGGGCGTGGCAGCCTGCTGGTGGAGATCCTCGACCGCTACCCGGACGCCGAGGGCATCGTGTTCGACCTGCCCGACGTGGTCGCGAACCTGGACAGCGAACTCGCGGCGCACGGGCTGGCGGGGCGCTGCGCGGCGCGGGAGGGGTCGTTCTTCGACGAGATTCCGGCAGGTGGTGACGTCTACCTGCTCAAACACATCCTGCACGACTGGTCCGACGCCAAGGCCGAGCAGATCCTGCGCACGATCCACGCCGCGATGGATCCGTCTGCCCGGCTGCTGGTGATCGAACTGGTGCTGCCCGATCATCAGCGCCCGCACCCGGGCAAGTTCATCGACCTGGAGATGCTGGTCAACACCGACGGCGGCCACGAACGCACCGAGGCACAGTTCCGCGAGCTGCTCGCGCGCGGCGGTTTCACCCTGCTGCGGACGGTGCCCACCGCCGCGCCGGACTGTGTGCTCGATGCCCGCCGGCGCTGATCGCGCCAGACTCGCTTTCCGACTCGACAATCCGCGGCGACAAGGTGTGGGTGATCGCTAGATTGCGGGTAGCTGCTCGCCTTGTACGACTTCGATGTCGAGTTCAATTTTGACGGTGGTCCCGACGGCGGCCACGCCCGTGCGCACAATCGCGTTGTAGTCGATCGCGAAATCGTTGCGGTGCAATAGTGTTTCGGCGTGGAACGCGGCGCGCACACCACCCCACGGATCTGACCCGAACCCACCGAAGGCCACCTCGAGATCGACCGAGCGGCGCTGCCCGTGCATGACCAGCTCACCCGGCATCACCCAGGTGTCACCCCCGGTACGACGTAACCCGTGACCGGTGAACGTGATCATCGGATACCTGTCGACGTCCAGGAACTCCGGCGAGCGCAGGTGATTGTCACGCATCGAGATTCCGGTATCGATACCCGCCGCCTTGATCTCCGCGTACCCGGTGGAACGCTCGAACGGCTCAGCGATATCGAGTCGCCCACTCACCTCGGCGAATCGGGCTTTGATACTCGCGATTCCCAGATGACGCGCGGTGGCGATCACTGTCGAATGCGCCGGATCGATCGTCCACGGCCCGGTCGGCGGCAGCGCCACTGCCCCCATCGCCGGCACCAAGACCACCTCACCGAGCGCGCCCGTCCCGTTGGAAGAGATCTGCGCGATCCGTGCCACCGGCTCGAACCCGACAGCGGTGAGCACCGCGGTGTGAGTACCCGCGGGCATCAGGCCGGTGCTCACCGCGCCGGTTTCGTCGGCAACCGCACGGGCGATCTGGCTGCCCGTCATATCCGTCACCGTCAACACCGCGTCCGGCACCGGCCACCCCTCCGCGGTGCGAACACGACCGGTCAGCCCGCTCATCAACGATCCCCGAGGTCGTAACCGAGCCGCAGGTCGTAGGCGGCTTCGCTACCGGTCACGGTGACCTGCCCGGTCACCGGCGGATAGCCACGAGCGACCACGGTGTATTGCCCTTCGACGAGATCGGTCACGACGTAGCGGCCGTTCTCGTCGGTGCGCGCCGTCGCGGTCACCTCACCCGCGGCGTCGAGCACAGTGACCAGCACGTCCGGCGCCGCCCGCTCGCCGTCGGCCCGCGCCGATCCGGTGAGCACCGCCATCGCGGTCAACTCGATGTCATGACGCATGACGCCACTGTCGGGCACCGTCAATGTGATTGCGCTGGGACGCATGTGCTCAGCCGCCGCGACCAAGGTGTAGACACCCGACACCACGCCGTGGCACAGGTAGGTGCCGTCGCCGCCCGTGACCGCGGCCCCGACCACCTCGCCACGCAGATCGGTCAAGGTGACGGTCGCACCCGACAACGGCGAGCCGTGCGCCGCGGTGCGGACGACACCCGACAACTCACCGGAACCCACCAAGGTCAGATCCATGCGCAGGGGCCGCCGGCCGACCGAAACATTGACCGCGGCCGGTTGGTGCCCCATCGCCGACACGATCAACACATGACCCCCCGACTCCGGCGCACTGATCGCATAGCCACCATCAGCGGCACTGCACGCCCGCGCGACCTGACGGCCACCCTGATCGATCAACGTGAACACCGCGCCCGGTAACGGCTGACCATTCTCGCGGCGGACATGACCGTCCACCGCTCCACCGCCGATGCCCGAGCCGGACAACCCGCCGGTGGACGGAGCGGACTGCGACGACGCGTCGGCCTGGTAGGCCCGATGACCGTTCTGAGCTACCGGTGCGTGCCGTCCGGCCGAAGCGGTCGGCACCAGCTCTGACTCGGACAACACTCGCTCGGCGCCTTCCCAGACCGGGTCTTCTTCCCACCTCGGGTCCGCGAGGACGGCCAATTCGGCGTCCAGCGCTGCCATTCTGTCGGCATCGGGCGGATTGTCCTGCGACGCAGACTCTTTCACGGTCGGGTCGAGCGCCGGATCGATGTCGATCGTGCTGCGCAGCGGACGGTTCGGAAGCCACATGGTCGCGAGGAAGGCGACGACCGCTGCCCCGGCGGCGATGAGGAAGATCCGGCCGGTCGCATCGCCGTAGGAGGCGCGCACGATCGTCGCGATCGGTGCGGGTAGGCCGTGCAGGTTCAGATTGCTGCCGCCGGAGGAACTGGTTGTCACACCGATCTTCGCGAAACCCTCTGTCGACAGCTCGCTCACACGAGTAGCCAGGACCGACCCCAGCACCGAGACACCGATCGCGCCACCGAACGTGCGGAAGAACGCGACGCTGCTCGATGCCGCGCCGATGTTGTGCACGCTCACGGTGTTCTGCACGGCCAGCACCAGGTTCTGCATCATCATGCCGACACCGAGCCCGACAACGGCGATATAGGTGCCGACCAACCACAGGTTGGTGGCGTGATCGATCGTCGAGAGCAGCCCGAACCCGACCACCAGCAGCGCACCGCCGGTGACGACGAACGACTTCCATTTCCCGAACCGGGTGATCAGCTGGCCCGAACCGGTCGACGCGACGAGCATGCCCGCGACCATCGGGATGGTCAGCACACCGGCCACCGTCGGTGAGTATCCGCGCGCGGTCTGGAAGTACTGGCCGAGGAAGGTGGTCGCTCCGAACATCCCGATTCCGACCGCGATCGAGGCGATGATCGCCAGACCGGTGGTGCGCTCGGTGACGATCGAGAGCGGGATGATCGGCGACTTGGCTCGGGATTCGACCAGCAGGGTCGCGAGCAGCAGCACTACGCCTACGCCGACGTACAGGGCCGATTCGCGGGAGAACCACGCGTAGTAGTCCGCCTTCCCCGCGAACGACACCCAGATGAGCAGCACCGAAACACCGGCCGTCATCAGGGCGGCGCCGAGCCAGTCGATCGACACCCCAGCCTTGCGTTCGGTCGGCAGCCGCAGGGTCCGCTGCAGCAGCACCAGGGCGATCACGGCCAGGGGCACACAGACGAAGAAGCACCAGCGCCAGCCGAGCGGACTGTCGACGATGACACCGCCGAGGATGGGTCCACCCGACATCGACACCGCCATCACCGCACCCATGTAGCCGGAATAGCGCCCGCGTTCGCGCGGCGAGACGATGGAACCGATGATCGCGACGACGAGTGCGGTCAAGCCGCCCATGCCGATGCCCTGGATGACTCGTGCCGCCAACAGCATGGGCACATTGCCCGCGACGCCCGCGATCACCGAACCGATGACGAAGATGACGATGGCCGACTGGACCAGCAGCTTCTTGTTGAACAGATCGGCGAACTTGCCCCAGATCGGGGTGGACGCGGCGTTGGCCAGCAGTGCTGTGGTGATGACCCAGGCGTATGCGGTCTGCGACCCCTCCAGGTCGCCGATGATCGTGGGCAGCGCGGTCGCCACGATCGTGGTGCTGAGCAGTGCTGTGAACAGCGCCGCCAGCAGCCCGGTCATCGCTTCCAGGATTTGACGATGGGTCATCGCGACCGGGGCCCGCCGCGTCCCCGACTCGACTGGATCAGACATCCGCTTCCTGACTTTCTGTCGAAACCGGCCGGCGCGTGCCCACCGCGGTGTGGGGCACGACTGCGGCCAGTGAATTCCTGAGTTTGCGAACGACCGAGGTGGCCTGTTCGGCTTCGTCCTCGCTCCAATCGGCGAGAGCGATCTGCAATCCCTGTGCTCGCGATATTCGGACTCGCCGCAGCAGATCGCGTCCTTCGTCGGTGATCTGGATGAGAGTGGCCCGGCCATCGCTGGGATCGGCGTGGCGGGCGATGTTGCCGGAGCGCACCAGCTCGGCGACATGTCTGCTCAGTGTCGACGGGCTGATACACAAGTCCACAGCGAGATCCACCTGCCGGCACGGACCCCTGGCCTCGAGCGAGCCCAGCACGCCGATGCCGCCTGGAAGCAGGTCCCCTTCGTCGGGATGGGAGAGGGCAGCGCGGATGGTTCGGCCCATGAAATAGAGCTCTCTGATCAGGCTCTGAGCCGTATCGGGTGACACTGCCATGACTACTCCCAGACAAGAATATTTACTTGCAGAATGCAACTATACATTACATTACTTGTGCTAATCAACTAGCTGGCATGGAGGCATGTGCGGCTTGGTGCGACGACTGCGACAACAACGGCGGGAACGGCAGGCGAACCCGGTCGGGACGATCGGCGCCGACGCGCTCTACGGCCCTTCTGTGAGAAGTGGGCCGGTGCCGGGCGTGCGGCTTCCTCGGATATGCGACGACCGAGGGGCGATCGCGGTGGGCATCGGTGTGCCGGGAACTTCGAGGGCCGCCCGGTTCGCCCCGTCTCCGGATCGACGCTGTGAAGCGTTGGGGCAGAACATGATCAGTCAACGAGCGCGGGGGAGGGAATTCGGATGGCAACTGCGGCAACAGGACACGCAGATGATTGATGTCGATGTAGCATAACTGCTGAGCGGGGGGCTCGGATCTGATCCCGCAGTGGCTCCCTTGCTTGTCGCGAAACTGTTCTGCTGCCGTGAAATACACCAATTCGACAGGAGATCGCCATGCCAGAAGCTCGCCCGGACCGCCTGCGTCTACTCGCCCCCGATCAGGAAGCCGCCGCGTTCGCCGTCGTTGCCGATCTGCTCACCGGGAACGCGGCCGGCGTCCCCGACTACTTGGTCGATGACATCGCCGCCGTCCGCGGGCGGTGCCGGTTCGCTCAGGTCCAGATTCCCGGCTACGACGGCGATCTGCTCGACGCGATGGCCGCCTGGCCGACCAGCGGCGGCCCGCATCCGCTCGTCGTGCTTCCCGCCGGTTTGGACCCGGCGGGCTGGAAAATGTACTCCGGGGCGCTGATCAGGCTGCTCATGCGCGGCTACGCCGTCGTCGCCTATACCGAGCGCGGCTTGCCCGGTTCCGGTGGCGAGCTGACGGTGGCCGGTCCCGAAGACGTCGCGGACGGGTCGCTGGTGATCAGCTGGGCGCTCGAGCACCCGGAAATCGAGGTGGACCCGGAGCGAATCGGCATGGCCGGCATCTCCTACGGCTCAGGCATCGGCCAGCTCGTCGCTCAGTCCGATCCGCGCGTGAAAGCGGTTGTCGCCCTGAGCACATGGGCTGACCTCGGCGAAGCATTGTACGACAACGGGACCCGCCACATCCTCGCCGCTGAAGCGCTGGCCGCGATCAGTGAGAAGCCCAGCGCCGAACTGGTGAAGGTGCTCGAGGACTTCCGGACGAACACCGACATCGAAGGCGTGCTGAAGTACGCGCGACGGCGGTCACCCGCCCACATCCCGGATCAGCGCCGCCCCGTGCCGACCTTCTTCACCAGCTACTGGCACGAGACCATTTTTCCCCAGAACCAGCTGCTGAGCTACTTCGCCGAGTTCCCCGGCCCCAAGCGCCTGGATCTGGCAATCGGAGATCATGGGGCAGTGGAGATCCCGGGCTTGCTGCTCGGTGTGTACACCCGCACCACCGAGGCCGCATACGACTGGCTCGACCACTATCTCAACGGTGTCGACAACGGCATCGATGACGACGGTGCCGTGCACACCGAGACGATGCACAGCTTCACCGTCTCCTCCTTCGCCGGTGTGGAAGGCTGGTCGTCCAATCCGATCCGCACCTACTATCTCGCCGCACCTGCGAGCGGATCCGGCGATGGTGCGCTGGTTCTCGACCCGCCATCGGAGTTCAGCCGGAATATCCGGTCCGGTGCCCCGAATGTCCGCGCCGTGAATCAACTGGTCCTGGATGGCTTCCGCGAGCGGTTGCTCATGCCCGTGCGTCACAAGCTCGCCGAGGTCGACCGATCCGCCGCAGCGGTGTGGACGAGCGCTCCGCTCCCGTCGCCGCACCACATCGCGGGCATACCGCGAATTCGTGTGACGGTGACGCCCACCACCAAGACCGCCACCGTCGTCGCCTACCTCTTCGACCTGGACGTGGTCACCGGCAACCTGAAGATCATCACCCATGCCGCGACCACCGTGAGCAACGCCGTACCGGAACATCCCACCGCAGTCGAACTGCGCTTGCAGGCCACTGACTATCGGGTCCCCGCCGGCCACCGGCTTGCCGTCATCCTCGCCACCGAGGACCCCTTGTACGCCGGCGAGACCGAACCTGGCGCCGTGGTGACGCTGTCCGCCTTCCATGGTGCCGCGGGTATCGATATCCCGTTGGCTGACTGATACCACCGGTGACTGATTGCCCGGGACAGCGCGGTCTCCGGCAATCAGTCCGCCGCGGCCGACAGCCGGTTTCACATCACGCTGATGAGGAAACGCGTCAGAACCTCGACCAGGTCCTCGAGTTCGGCGGAGGTTCCCTCGACGCTCCACTGATGAACCAGCGCCATGAGCGCTCCGATGAAACCTGTTGCTGCGGCACGGAAACCGCCGGCGGGAACGAAGTCCGGGTCTCGTGCCTGCTTCAGTTCTGCCGTGAAGAACTGTACCCAGATCTCACGCTGGTCGACCCGGTGCTTCTCGACATCGGCGCTCACGCCGACGATTTCGACGAAAGATACCCGCGCACGATGGGGGTTCATCCCGATCGATTCGGCGTAGGCACGCACAGCGATGCGCGCCCGCGTCGGCGCGTCCACCTCGCCGGCCTCGCTCAGCGCCTCGACCACCGCCCGGCGCGCATCAGTCTGAACCAGGTCGTAGACCGCCAGCAGTAGTTGCTCGCGGTTGCCGAAATGCTCATAGAACTGCGCGCGGGCCAACCCAGCGGCCTTGCACACCATCGTGATGGATGCGCCTTGATATCCCTGCTCGCCGAACACGGCGAGACCGGCTGCGATGAACTGCTCTCGCCGTTCGGCCCGGCGATCCTCGACCGGGCGACCGTCGTAGATGCGTGGGGACCCGCTCGCAATCACGCCGTCAACTCTAGTGGCCCGAGCGCGGCCGGTTCGCGGCAGCCGATGGACAGTTCGGAAGAAGCCGATGATTCGGTGGTCCACTCCGAGCTGGCTCGACTATTTGGCTCCGATCGGTTTGCCGAAGAACGACGCGATCGTCTCGCCGAAGATGGACGCGAACAGGGTCATTCCGTCCGGATTCAGGGCTAGCCAGCCCGCATCGGTGATGCTGCACCCCGGCTGAGCGGGAACCCCGTCGAGTCGATCCTTCAACCACAGCAGTGCGGGCGCGGCGCCGGAGATCTCCGTGGTGATGTGCTCGGCGAAGTGTTCACGCGTGTATTGCACTGTTGCCGTGGGGCTTTCGCAGTAGGTGTTCACCAGCGTGTTCACCGGACCGACCGGGATGAGTTCGTCGGGGTTGGCGTTCCAGATATACATCGGCATGTCGGGAACAGACTTGCCCATGCGGGTCTTGTCCAGGGTCGCCATGACAACGGGGTCGCGCAGTGGGTCGCCGCCGGGGACGCGCAGCATGCCCGAGATGTTCAGGAAGGGCACCAGCGCGGTGTTGTACTGCACGCACAGCCCGCCCTTTATCGTCGCCAGACCTTTACCCAGCGGGTCGAGGTCGCGGTTCAACATCTCCGCGAACTCCGGATACTCACGCGAAAGGCCGAGTACCGCGGCGTAGATGATCCCGGCCCACGCCCCGTTGTTGCCGTTGCTGAGCACTGCGCCGAGATCGGCGGGAACACCGCCCTCGGCGGCACCCACGATATCGATCTCGGGTGCGTAGCTTTGTTTCAGCTCGGCCGCGTGGCCAGTGGCGATCGCGCCACCGGAGTATCCGTACATGCCGATGCGCGCGTCCGGCGTGACTCGTAGCGGCTCGAAATTCCGGGCGGCCCGAATGCCGTCGAGGGTGATGCGACCGGCCAGTGGCCCGGCCGCGTACGCGCTGTCGGGCCCCTGATGGTCGGGGATCACGACGGCCCAGCCCTGTTGCACCGCCGCTTGCGCGATCACGAACTCTGCCGGAGCGACGATCTGGCCGGCCAGAATGGCAGGCGACCATTGCTGCACGGCATAGGACGGCGCGCAATACCCGGCCAGCGAATCCTCGGCGATCTGCATCGACACCAGCTTCGACGGTGTCGAATTCCGCGGCTTGAGTACCGTCGCGACGGCCGGGACGGCCTCGTCGCGGCTGTTGTTCGACCGGTAGGACACCTGCCACGCATCGACATTGAGCGGGATGACCCCGACGTTGGCGACGTTCACCTGGCGCGCGGCGATGATCTCACCGGGTGCTTTCGCCGCAACGACGTCGGCGGCTGGTCGGTAAAAGGCGGGATCGAGCTCCGGCGGGGCCGGAATCGGAGTAGCGGGCTGAACCACAGTCGGCTCGGCCGTGCTGGGGGCAGCGCCGGCGATCATCGCGATTGCCATCGCCCCCGCCGCCAGCCCGATCAGACGGCGGCTAGCCGCTCCTGGACGAAAGTTCATCTTCCCCAACCTCTCGCGTGTGCCACTGCACTGACCCAGACGCTGTGTGTTCCAAGTCGCAGCGAAACATTAGACGTCATTGTCTATGTATGTCCAATCTCGATCAAGTCACCGGTGGTCTAGTGCTCACCGCGCTGGTAGCAGCCTCATTTCGGTCTACACGCAATGAAATCGATGCGCTTGGGGTGGCGAAGGCGTTACGTCTGAGTGTCTGGGTCAGTTGGTCATCACCGCCGCACCTCTGAGGCGGGATGGGCCCATTCGTGGAGCCAACTGTGACTTGCCTCATCTCTCGCTGGATGGGTAATGTGCCCCACATCTTAGATATTCGCGTCCAACAATGATGCTGGGAGTGCTCGATATGGCCGCAGTGAACTGGCGCCCGCCGGTGAGAGACCGCCACAGCCGGACAAGGTCGCGGGTGCGGGCCCGTTCGCTCGCCTTCGCCGTGATGATGGTCGCGGGGACCGCCACAGTCGTCGCCGCGCCGGCCTCAGCACTGCCGTTCGACGGAGTCGTGCAGCCCGCGCCGCCGTTCGTGAGTTCACCGGCGATACCGGAGTTCGATTCCTTCTACCGCCCGCCCGCGGACGTCGTCGCAGCCAAACAGCCCGGCGAGATCATCGCCGCGCGGCAGGTGAACGTCGCGACCTACAACGTGCTGCCGCTCAACGTCGATGCCTGGCAGCTGTCGTATCGGTCGAACAACAGTCGCGACGAACCGATAGGCGCTGTCGCGACGGTGCTGAAGCCGCGCGGAGAAGTGCCACGCGGGTCGCGCAACCTGCTCTCCTACCACATGGCCGAGGACTCGACGGGTAAGTACTGCGCCTCGTCGTATTCGATCCAGCAGTGGGCGCTGCCCGGCTTCCTCACCGGGCAGCTGGTCGCGCCGATCGGCTTCCTCGAGGTCCAGGTGGCGTTGCAACAGGGCTGGGCCGTGGTGGTGCCCGATCACCAGGGGCCGAACGCGGCCTTCGCGCACGGCCCCTTGGCCGGGCGGATCGCGCTCGACGGCATTCGCGCGGCCGAGAACTTCGCGCCGATGGGTCTGGACGGGGCGGCGACCAGGGTCGGGATGATGGGCTACTCCGGTGGTTCGGTCCCTACGATGTGGGCGGCCGAGATGCGCAAAACCTATGCGCCGGAACTGAATATCGTCGGCGCGGTCTCCGGCGGCACTGATGCCGACCTGGGCGAGCTGGTGAATCTGGCGAACAACAACGCGGCCTCCGGTCTGGTGTACGCGGGCATCATCGGACTGGCGCATGAAGAGCCGGAGTTCGCCGCCTTCCTGCGTGAAACGAACAATCCGCTGGGGCAGGCGCTGTTGACCGCGAAGGATCAGCTGTGCGTGGGCTTTCAGGCGGCACTGTTTCCGTTCATGGATATCAAGGGGCTGTTCAATACACCCGGAGATCCCCTCGCGGCACCGGCTGCCCAGGCGGTGATCGAGCGCACCCGGATGGGTAAGAGCGTGCCGGACATGCCGGTGTTCCTGTACCAGGCGAACATGGATTGGCTGGTGCCCGTCGGGCCGGTCAACAAGCTCTACGGCACCTACTGTCAGGATCCGAACGCGCAGGTGACCTATACCCGTGATCACTTCAGTGAGCATCTGAGCCTGGAGGGTATCGGCCTGCCGAGCGCCATGATGTGGATGCGAGATCGCTTCGCCGGGGTGCCGGTCGAGAACGGTTGCCAGCTAGATGAAGTCGGCTCCATGGCGCTGGACTCGCGCACATGGGGGGAGTGGGTCTCGATCATCGGCGGTGAGCTGGCGGCCTTCCTCGGTCAGCCCATCGGCACCCGCTGACGCCCGCTGTCGGGTCGACTCGTGGATCGCGACAGCCTCAGCTGAACGCGAACATCGTGGCGTGGGTGCGACATCGGCTGGCAAGGTGAGGCGCATGGAGAACTTGCGGGACGCTGAGCGGCGGTTGCAGGCCGCGCAACTTGCCGGGGATGTGCAGGCGCTGGATCGTCTGCTCGATGACCGGTTGATCTTCACCTTCGGCGCAGACGTCTACACCAAGACCGATGACCTGGAGCTTCACCGCACCCGGACGCAGGTGGTGACGGCCATGGTCGAGGAAGAGCTGAACGTACTCACCGACGGGCGTGCCGGGGTGACCTGGTTTCTCGGGGCCATCGAGGGGACCGTCAACGGCGAGCCTTTCGGAGCCAGGATGCGTTACACGCGTTCCTGGTTGCACGACGATACGCACGGCTGGCGGATCATCGCAGCACACGCCAGCACGACGGATTGATGGTCCTGTCGCCCGAATTCGACCTGTGCGTCAGAGGGCGTCTGAAACTCCATCCGGCGTCGCGCGAAACAGAGCATCCACCAATGATGGTGCGCTTTTCAGTTGACCAGAATCGGTGCCCCGTCGGACGGCACATTCGTGATGTTGCGGACCCGGCCCCGCGTCGTCGCGGCCGCGGGCAGGGACAGGACGTGGCGGCGCAGGATCTCTTGGAGCACCGCCGCGCCTTCCATCAGCGCGAAACCCGCCCCGATGCACCGGCGCACTCCGCCGCCGAACGGCAGCCAGGTATTCGGCGCCACGCTGCCGTCGAGGAAGCGGCCGGGCCGGAACACCGCGTCCGGGAAAGCCTCGGAGCGCTGGTGTGCGAGCAGGATCGAGGTCGCGACGACGGTTTCAGCGGGCAGGTCGTAGCCGCCGATCGTCATGTCGCGGGTGAGCTTTCGCACGATCCCTCCGATGACCCAGTGGTAGCGCAGTGCTTCCTTCATCACCGCTTCGAGGTAAACGGTGTCGCCGTCGAGCGCGGCCTGGCGGGCGAGGTCCTGCTGTGCGGGGTTGGCGGCCAGTTCGCGTAGCGCCCATGACAGTGCGGCCGAGGTCGTCTCGTGCCCGGCGGCGAGCAGGGTGACCAACTGATCGCGGAGTTCGTCCGGGGTGAGCGGGGTGTCGTTGCCGCTGCCCGCTGCCATCAGCCGCGACAGCACATCTGCGCCCGTGGCTTTGCTGCCGGTGCGGCGCTGCTCGATCTCGGCGTAGAGGTGGGCGTCCAGACTGGCCCGGTCGTGGTGGAACCGCTTCCAGGGGCCGCGGTTTTGTAGGGCCGGGTAGCGGGAACCGAGCAGGGTGAGCGGGGCGATGTCGGTAATCCGGCGCATGGGTGGACCGAGTAGGTCGCGGCGGCGCGGATCGGCGACACCGAGCACCACCTCGCCGATGACATCGAGGGTGATCCCGGTCATCGCGTCCAGGCCGCGGATCGTCGACCCAGCCCGCCAGGTCTCCACGTGGCCAGCGGCGATCTGCTCGATCATCTTGCGGTAACCGGTCAGAGCTGGCCCGGTGAAGGCGGGCATCAGCAGGCGGCGGGCACGAGCGTGCTCGGCCTCGTCGGTGATGAGCACCGAATGATCGCCGAGCAGCGGACGCAGGATGCCGTTGCTCTCGCCGGCGTGCAGGTCGGTGGGGGAGGCGGCGAAGATCTCGCGGACGTGCTCGGGGCGAGTGAAGACAACCAGATGTCGGGCGTATGGCGGCACCATGCGCAGGGTGAAGGTGTCGCCGTAACGGAGAGCGGTGGCGGTCATGAACCGCTCCCGCGCTTGCACATACCGGATCGTCTGCGCGATCGCGGGTAGTCGGGGGCCGGGCGGGTACATGGCGACGGTCCTCTCCTAGACACCTCACTCCACGGTAACCCCGGGGGCTCGAGCCGGGCGTCGAACTGGAAGTCCGTGTGTTGGCGGCAGTGCGGCAGAACGGCGTTTGTCTGAATTGTTGGTCTCCGTTGATGATTTCAGCACGGAAAGGTTTTCCGGCGCTGATCGGGGCCGCGTTGATCTGTTCGATGGTGGCGTGTTCCGGCGAGAACACCGCCGCGACCTCGCCCAGCCCGTCAGCGCCGCGCACCAGCACGACGGCCGAACCGACGCAGACCGACGGCACATTGCCCGACGGCACCGACACCTACGGCTATCGCGATTCGTTCGCCCGATGTCAGGGCGCGGAACGGCTGGTGCTGCTGGTCAGCCAGACCACTGGGCGTCCGGTGACCACCTTTCAGGGCAGCCGAGTGGGCGGCGACCAGCGATTCGTCGTGTGCGAGGACCAGGCTGGCACCCGGATCATGCGGGCGGCGGCGCCGGCGCTACGGCCGGACCCCTTCGACGGAACCTTCTTCACTTTCACCGCCAATAGTCAGCAGTTCGTGGCCGATGGCATGAAGATCGACCTGGCGCGTGCGACGATCACCGTCACCGACGATCCGAAACACCCCGAATTCCGTGCGGTGACATGGACGGTGAACGAATACTGGTCTGCTGTCTACTAATTCGGCCCTCGGCCGCGACCCGGCTGTCATCGTGAACGTCGTCGCTGGTTCAGCGACTTGATGATCGACGTCGGTTGTCCGGGGCTATCGCGGTTTCGTCGCGAGAAGTTCTGGATTTCTAGGCATTCGCCACCGTCGCTAGTGCGCAGACCGTTCAAGTGGCGCATTACTACCTGGGTTCTAAAAAGTCGGTCCGCCGCGACAGCTCGGCCCGTAACTGCAGGAATCGGAATAGTCCTGGCCGACCGACGACGCCTTCGTAGCGGTCGACGACCTCGTCGATGAAGGCCGGGATGTCGGCGGCGGGAATGTGAGCCGTCCAGTCCGCGAAGCCGACCGTGCACCACTGGGCGAAGGCCTCGCGTGAGCCGAAGTCCCATTCCCGGTCGGTCACGGAGTGCGCGGTGACCTCGAGGTCGGCACTCCCCGCGATCGAGGGCAGTGCGTCGGGTTCGATATGCACGAAGGGGCGCGCGAACCCGGCGAACGCTGTCGACCAGCGCGCATCGCCGGTGACCGCCATCGCGACGTTCTCGATGCTCGGGCGAGGTCCGGCGCAGACATATTGCACGAGCACCCGTCCGCTGGGCTTCAGTGCCGCGGCGATGTGCCGGTAGGCCGTCTCCTGGTCGAGCACCCAGTGCAGTGCGTTGAACGAGACGACGAGGTCGAAGTCGCGGGGGAAGGTCATGGTCGTGACATCGCCGACGCCGAAGTCGATGTTCGTGAGCTGGTCGTCGGCCGTGCGGGCGGCCTCGATCATTCGCGGCGACGGGTCGATGCCGAGCACGGAACCAGCGGGCACTCGCGCCGCGATCAGGCGAGTCACATAGCCGTCGCCACAACCCACGTCGAGGATGTGCTCGGCACCCGCGAGCGAGACGGACTCCACAGCGTCCGTCGCCATCGCGCGCTGGAGTCCACTGATGTGGGCGTAGCCTGCGCCGTCCCAGTCCGCCATCTACGACCCGCCCTCGCCGAGAATCGATGATTCAGCGCTGAAACCGGGCAGGCACATGATCAACCTCCTGAACAGTCTCCCCGGGTCATAGCAATTGACTCTTATCAGTTTGGCACAGTGACGACGAATACGACCACGAAGAAGGTGAAGACCCTTGGTGGTGGAGTGCATGCTCGCATCCCGGGATTGCGCGGTCACGAACGTCCGCATCTGCCGAATACCGTGCGTTCGGTCAACGGGTGTTTGTGGCTTCTGGCCGCCATGTTCCGCAGCCACAGTTCAGCTGGTTGTCCAGAGACGCAGTTTCTCCGGGTTGCGGATTGCCCAGATGCGGGTGATGCGGGTGCCGACGATATCGAAGGCGTAGACGGAGATGACGGCGTTGCGAAACTGGGCGACCAGGCCGGGCTGACCGTTTACTGTGCGCTCGAGCAGAGCTACCTGGGGGCCGCGGGCGGCGATTTCAATCCAGGCGCTGGCGATGTGTTCGCTGCCGGTGATCGGCTCGCGGAAGGCCGGAGCGAGACCGCCGCTGTCCGCGGTCGCGATTGCGGTCGGGTCGAGCAGTCCGATCAGGGCCTCCATATCGCTTGTTTCCCAAGCCCGTTTGAAGTCCCTGACCACATCGGCGCGCTGGGCGCTCGATGGGCGCTGCGAGGTATCGATGCGGCGGCGGGCGCTGGAGGCGAGCTGGCGGCATGCCGCGGGGGTGCGGCCGACGATGTCGACGATCTCGGCGAAGGAGTAGCGGAAGACGTCGTGCAGGACGAACGCCACTCGCTCGGCCGGCGTCATGGAATCGAGCACGACCAGGAAGGCCATGCCGATCGACTCGTCCAGGGTGACCCGGTCGGCGGGGTCTCCAGGCGCGGGACCACCCAACCACTCGGAGTGGTTGGGTATCGGCTCTGGAATCCACTCGCCCACATACTGTTCCCGCCTGGCACGCGCCGAGCCGAGCAGGTCGAGGCAGATGCGGCTGGCGACTGTCGTCAACCACGCACCAGGCGTCACCACGTCTTGCCGCTGTCGCTCGGAGAGCGCGTACCACCGCACGTAGGTCTCCTGCACCACATCCTCGGCTTCGGACAGCGAGCCGATCAGCCGGTAAGCGAGATTGATCAGCTGACGGCGTTCGTCGATCACCGCGCGCAGTTGCGGATCGGTCATGGCGTGCGGCTCCTCGTGTCGACGGCACTCACTTATCCGACGAAACAGCGACCCGATTTGTGAGGCCTGACATTTCGCCCGGCTACGTCGTCGGAAGGTAGTAACGCTTTCAGCAGAGCAGGAGTTCCAGAAATGACCAAGATCGGCATCATCCTCGGCAGTACTCGGTCGAACCGCAGTGGCCCCCAGATCGCCGAGTGGGTTCTGGACGCGGCATCGCGGCGTGGCGACGCCGAATTCGACCTGATCGACCTACGCGATCACCCGCTACCGCATCTGGACGAGCCCGCGCCGCCGATGTTCGGCCCGTCGGCACACGCGCACACCCGCGCCTGGGCCGAGCGGATCGGCCCGTTCGACGGCTTCGTGATGGTGACCCCGGAGTACAACGGCGGCATCCCCGGAGTGCTGAAGAACGCAATCGACCACCTGTTCGCGGAATGGACCGACAAGGCGGTCGGATTCGTCTCCTACGGGGTCAGCGGTGGCGCCCGTGCCGTGGCGCAGCTGCGGGTGGTCTGCAGCGGGCTCGGTATGGCGGATGTGAGCCGCCCGGTAGAGATATCCCTGCTCACCGATTTCGAGAACCACCTCACCTTCACACCGGGCGACCACCATGTCGCCGCCCTGAACAAAACGTTGGATCAGGTCATCGCCTGGAGCACTGCCCTCGCGCCGCTGCGGGCGATGCAGAGGCAGTTCTCGGGGAGTGAATCATGACCGCGTCCAACGAGTTCCAGTCACGCGCTGACCGCATCGAGGCGGATGAAGTCGAGATTCGGCGCCAAATCGACAAGGCGATCGAAGGAGTGCGAGCCAAGGATCTCGAGGTCCTGAAATTGCTGTACACAAGCGACATCGTGTCGTTCGACCTCGAGCCGCCGCACCGACACGTCGGGATAGCGGCGAAACTCGAGAACTGGGCGAGAGTGTTTCTGTTCTTCGAGAGTGTGACCTATGACGTGCGCGATCTGACGTTCAGTGTCGGCGATGGTGTGGCATTCGGGCACGCCTTCGCACGTCTGCACGGCACGCTGAAGAACGGCGAGGCAACGAGCGGTATATGGGTCCGGGTCACCTACGGAATGCGGAAGATCGCCGGCACCTGGTTGATCGCACACGACCAGGTCTCGGTGCCACTCGACATTGCGAGCGGCAAAGGCGTGGTCGACCTCGATCCGGGGGGCGCGGAACGCCCGTAGTGACCCGTCAGCGATCAGACTGTCCAGCACGAACTTCAGGCCGAGCCGAGGGCAGTGGCCGCGCAGTGTCGGGCGCCTACCTCAGCGAGGTCCGCGCGGCGGGTGAGAATCGGATGCTCGCCCGCCGCGTCCTCGAACCCGATACCGCGTTCGCAATCAGGCATCGTAGGGGGAAGAGGTGCTGAGGAACATCTGGAGCTGGGTTTGTAAGACCGTGGCGCGTGACTGGCCGAAATGCTGGGCTTTCTCCGGGGCCGCCATGGCGATGTCGATGTCCCGGGAAAGGGCTTCGCCTCGTGCCTGTTCGGTCACCAGATTCCAGTTGTCACGGGTTTTGCCCGCCGACTGACGTTCGGATTCTGGCCGAGGAGTTCCACTACTCCCGTGAATGGACCTCCGAACACCAACGGGCTCACGCACCCAGCATTTGTAATATCCACAACAACAGGTCAGCCGAACTCGCCGGAACGCGGAGCTTCCGCAGTCTCGGCTCCGCACCCCCACCACGCGCGTCCCGCTCGCCGTCACCGGCCCGAATCGTCCCCGTCGTACTGGTGGTGCAACGACGCAAAGGACCGAGCCCGAGAAGAGCGCTGTCCGCCGCCCGAAAAGGAGTGGAGCTGGGCCACCACAGTGCGGTTGGATGACTACCTGCGGGGCCGCCGCGCGGCCCGCGAACACGGATGACTGAGGAGTGGACGATGCCGATCGCCACGTTGCGAGGCGTGACTCTGGACTGCGCCGATCCCAAGGCTCTGGCCCGGTTCTACCAAGAGCTGACAGGCATGCAGCTCGGCTATGTCGCTGACGAGTTCGTCGGCCTGACCGATGGTACGGGCTGCGACCTGGGCTTCCAACAGGTCGACGGATACCGGGCCCCGCAGTGGCCCGGTCAGGACGTGCCGCAGCAGCTCCACCTGGACCTCAGAGTCGAAGACCTCGACGCAGCGGAGAAGTCGGCGCTGGGATTCGGCGCGGTCAGGCCGGACCACCAGCCGGGCGGCGACCGGTGGCGGGTGCTGCTGGATCCGGCCGGTCACCCGTTCTGCTTGGTCGCCGGCTGATCGTTGGAGTCCGCCGCGGACCGGTCCGGTCTGTGCGGGCCCAAGCCTGCGAGATCCGGCGGTCGCGTCGCCGCGGACCGGACCACAGCGCTCAGGCACGCGATGGTTCCCCCTCGGGCATCCTCCGGAACACAGCTACTGGCGGGCGCTGGATGGCAACCGGGGTATCCATCTGTCGAGAATATCCGCGGTCGTACCCCTTCGATCAGCATTCGAAGAGCTGAATCATGTTGACGCTAAGTACCTTTCGAGCTCGCACGGTCATGACTGTCGGCGATCACCCCGACCTGATCACTGCCGACGCCGCGCGCACCCATTACGCCGCGACCCCCGACACCACGACTCGCACCTACTCCGAAGCAGGTGAGGCATTCCATACCTGATGCGGCACAGCGGATCTGGCGTCGGTCCCGGCCGACCCGGTCACCGTCGAGCGGTATACCCCCTCGGGGCCGTGCGCAAAGACCTCTCGGCGTCGACACTGGCGGCGTGGATCGCCGCGATCGCTGGTTCACACCTTGTCGGCGCTACCCACCGGGCTCACACCCGATATCTCACCCGGGACACGATCGACAACTGTTGCGGCGCAATGTTTGAACCATGAGTGCGGGGTAGTCGACATAGTGGTGCAGCGTTGCGCCTCCCTGACGTCGACATCGAAGAGGAAAGACTTCATGAGCACACGCAACACCGTGACGACCCTGCTCGCGCAACTGCGCGTTATCCGCGAGTTGACGGAGACCGAAATCCGAATCGCCGAGACTCGAATCGCACAGGCTCGCACTGAGGCTGTACGCCGCGAGCTGGCTGAGAACGCCCACAACGCCCGCGCTCGCGCGGAAGCCATCGAGGCGGCGATCCGTGAACTGGGTGGCGCGCCGGATCGGATCGGTCCGTTCATCGGAAGGGCTGCCGCCGCGGTCAAGGCGATCGGCGAACAAGCCCAGCCGTTCGACGAAGCTTTGCTGGGAGACCTCGTCCTCGAACATCAGCTGCTCGACCGCGCCCGCTACGTCAAAGCACTCGCGACCACCGTTCAGAACGCCGATGTAGTAGCAGTGGCGCAGCGGTTGATCACCGCCCATACGGCCACCGTCACATGGTTGACGACCGTACTCGCCGAGGACGCGCTCGGCGGGCCCGCGGCTTTGCGCCGAACACCGATTCAGGCGGTTACGGGGACCGCGGTGAAGCTGATCAATATCCCTGTTACGTGGTCTGCTCGCAGCATCGACCGCGCGTTGGACACATTCCGTGCTGCCCCGCCCGCACTGGGCGAGTTGCTCGCCAGGGGTGCGCACGCGGGCGATGTCGCCGTGAAGACGCTCGCGGCCTCGCGCGATGCTGTTCTCGAAACCACTGAGCAGGTCTCGCGGCGTGAAGGCGCGGATTCCACCGCCGAGGCAACGCATTCACTGCGCACCGCCACCGGCCTTCTCGATCCCGGAGAGCTGCCCATCAGTGGCTATGAAGACTTGAATGTCACCCAGGCGGTGGCAGCGATCAAGGAACTTGCCGATCCCGCCGCAGTCCGGATGATCCTCGCCTACGAGGAGGCGCACAAGGCGCGGCAGGGTGTCGTTTCGGCCGCGCAGAGCCGTGTCTCGTCGATCGCCCGAGAAGTGAGTGGGCTGAACTGAGAAGTCCCCTGACAGCAACCGCCGCCGACGGCCGTGGCGCCGACTGCCGGTTGAGCCGTCGGACTGCCACGGTGGGTGGCGTTGGTCCGCTCGGTGTCGGTCGTGTCAGGCACGAGGGGTTCCATGGAATCGGGTGTTCACGGAGATCCCGGTACGGCGGAGACACCGGTTGGGTGTTTCGTAAAGCCGGAATCAGCGTGACCTCACCGCTTGTCACGGTTTGCAACGAAGAAGGCCCCGATCAGATGATCACCTTCTTCGCGTGTCCGGAGGGGATACATTCGCTATCCGCAGTGGTCGACCCGCGGAAGCGCTGAGTATTGAGCCTGGTCGCGTCAGAGGCTGACGCAACCAGGCTTGTCTTTCTTCCCGGCTGTCCCCGAACTCGTTACGAGCGCGGGCTTTCGATGTTGCGTTGGGCGAGACCGGGCCAGGAAGAACATCGGTAGATCGAATGCACACGAGTGCCGGCGGTCGGCCAGGTCATTCTCGCGAGAACCAGTTGCTACCCCGGTCCTCGACGCGGTTGGAGTCGCTATCACCGTACGGATACCGAACAGGGCAGGTGTGGTCATCGATCGGTTCGGCCTGGAAACGCTAGACACGCTCGGAGAACACGCCCGGACAGAAGGTGGTCCCGGTGAATGCCCACAACGTCGGATCCTGCTGGCCAATAAACCGGTCCCGGGCCTGCGCGTCAGTAACTCCGCTGCGCAGGCCGGTCGGTCCCCGACGCAGCTACAAAGTCGGGTGGTGCGCTCGACCGAGGCTTCTGGCTTCACAGTGCGATGGCAAGCCTGTGCGCCCCGATGTCCCACTGCCTCAGCGAGCGATGGAGATGGCGAACGGGGCGAGACCTGTGGAACGGATCACGTGCGGCACGAACAAGATCGCAGCCTCGCTCGCCTGGGCGGTCTCGATCCCGCCCAGGTCGGTGATCCACTGAGGGTTCCAGCCGATGCCGGTCAGCAGCCCGGCCACGGTGAGTTTGGCTTCCGGGTCGTTGCCGGACAGGAACGCCGTGGGCGGCTGGGTGAGAGTGGCGGGGGCGGTCATGACCGAGAAGAGCATCGTGTTGAGAGTTTTGACGACGCGGGTCTCGGGCAGGGCCTGCTGCAGTTGTTCCGCCAGGCTCGAACCGGGGTAGAGCAGGCCGGCGGGCAGACCATCGGGCCCGTCGACGGTGGCGTTGGAGACGTCGACGAGGATCGTGTCGCGGAGTTCCTCCTGAAGTGCGCCGAGTCGCTCGAGCGAGCCTGCGCCGGGGGTGGCGTTGATGACGATCTGGGCGTCTCGGGCGGCGTCGGCGGCGGCGCCGGGGGAGCGGTCGGGCACTGCGACGTCGTGGCCTGCCCGGCGCAGCGCGGTGGCCAGACCGCTGCCGACGCGGCCGCTGCCGAGGATGGTGATCGTGTTCATGGGGGTGTTCCTCCTGAGGTCGGTGGTCGGTGTCAGCGAGACAGGGTGGTGACCGCCGCGGCGTGGATGCCGGGGGCAGTGGCGAGGAAGCTGTCGCTGTCGGGGGTCCAGGGGCGGCCGTCGGTGGTGGAGATCCGCCCACCGGCTTCGGTGACGAGCAGGGCGCCGGGCAGCAGGTCGGCGCGGGCACCGGCGAATTGCCAGAAGGCGTCGATGCGACCGGCGGCCATGTTCGCCAGATGCAGAGTGGCGGGTACAGCGACCCGTACGACGAGTGCGTCGAGCAGCATCTCGGTGATCGAGGAGCCGACACGATGCACGACTGTGGTGTCCTCGTCAGGGCGGGCCTGGCTGGTGGCCACGATGGCGAGCCCGAGATCGGTTGTCGCCGAGACGCGCAGCGGGCGCCCGTCCAGGTATGCGCCGGCGCCGGTGAGCGCGGTGTAGGTCTGTCCGGTCAGCGGCAGGTGGACCACGGTGAGCACCGGCTGGTTGTCACGCACCAGGGTGGCCGTGACCGCCCATTCCGGCAGGGCGTGCAGGTGGTTGATGTTGCCCTCGGCCGGGTCCACGACCCACCATTCACCCTCGGGCAGGGCGCCGCCGTCGAGTTCCTCCGCCACCCAGCGCGCACCGGGACGCAACGCTTCCAGACGCGGGCGCAGCAGATCGGTCACGGTGTCGTCGTTGGCTGCGAGGGCGCCCATCAGCTCCTCGCGTGATCGGTAGGTGGCGATGTCACCGAATCGGTCGCGCAGTGCCGAACCTGCTGCGCGGACGGCGATCTCGGCCTGGGTGAGCAGCTCGGCGTCGGTGGTGGCAGCAGGGGTGAGGGTCGACTCGGTCATGGTTGCGCTCTTTCTCTGGCGGGGTGGCCTGGCGAAAACTTCTCGTTCTCTTTCGCTGACTTCGACGTTAGAACCGACAATGATTAACAGCAAGTGCATGTAAAACACGTCTAAGATGACTGTCATGCAATTGGATTTGAATCTGCTCGCAGCCCTCGACGCGCTCTTGGAGGAAGGCAGTGTGGCGGGAGCGGCGGACCGGCTCCACGTCACGGCTCCGGCGATGAGCCGCAGCCTCGGCCGGATACGGCGCACGACAGGGGACCAGATCCTGGTGCGCACGGGACGGACGATGACCCCCACGCCCTATGCGCTGGCCGTCCGCGAGCAGGTGCACCACCTGTTGACGCAGGTACGGGGGGTCCTGGCGCCCAGTCGTGCGCTCGACCTGGACACCCTCGACCGCACCTTCACGCTGCGCTGGCACGACGCTCTCGTCGCGTCAGCCGGCCCGGCGCTGTTGGGTTCGGTGCGGGAGCAGGCGCCGGGTGTGCGCCTGCGGTTCATCGCGGAGTCGAGTATCGACACTCCCGAATTACGGCGTGGGGAAGTCGATCTCGCCGCGAACGCGGACCGTCCCGCCGCGCTCGAGATCCGTGCCGAGCGGGTGGCCGAAACCCGGCATGTCATCGTTGTGCGGCAAGGCCATCCGCTCACGGACGGTGAGACCGTCACTGCCGCACGGTATGCCGCAGCTGATCACCTCACGGTCTCACGGCGCGGAAAGCTCACCAATCTTCTCGACGACGCGCTCGGTCGGGTGGACCTCGCCCGGCGTGTGGTGGCGACGGTGCCCACCGAACATGCGGCGTTCGAGTTCGTGCGCGACTCCGACCTGCTGGTCACCGTGCCGGAGGCGACAGCGCGCGCGGCCGCTCCCGATCTCGGGCTGGTGCTGGTCCCGCTTCCGCTCGACTTGCCGGCGGCTCCGGTCTATTTGTCCTGGCACCAGCGCTACGACACCGATCCCGCGCATGTCTGGCTGCGTGACCTCGCCAGGTCCGCGCTGACCGCCGCGATGGGACCGGAGTCCTCGGACCGGATCGCTGGATTTGCCGCAGCGCCTTAGCCAGACCAGAGCATGAGGCCCGCAGCAGTCAAGACCGCCGGTCGCCGCGGCGCTCCGATCGATGGCGTTGTCATGCGATCTCAATGTGCGGGTTACGCCGAACCGGAGTTGTCCAAGTATTTGCTGGGCTATCGTTCGGGTATGGAGACCGACTTGAACCCGCCGACGCTCACCGCCGAGGAGGGTGGACTGGTCCTCGATGTCGTCCAGATCGCGATCCACAATCCTCTGGCCCTGCCCGGCGAAACGACCTACTGCTATGTGGTCGCCGAGGATGGTGTCAGGTACCGGATTCCGGCGCCGCTCCACGATTGGGCGACCGTGACTCTGGCCGAACACAGCGAGCGTGTCGGAACCGGTCGGTCAGCGGTCCTGCCGGCGCGGTTCGAATTCGGCATACGGGATGGCCGAATGTTTGCCAGCGCACGCGGTGCGGTGCAGCGGCTGGCGCAGTGATCAAAGCCCCAACCGCAAGACCGCGTCCTCGCGGCGGCTCGTCGGCGACTAGTTGTCGACCTTTCCCACACCACCTTCGTTTCCTTGTCCGCCAAAGTCGAACTCGCTCGTCACCGCTGCCCGAGCACGCACGCAGCGGTGACGACCAGCGTTCTCGACCGTCATGAATCGTCGACGACCGCCCAGATCGTCACCAAGTCTGTGACGGGCACGAGCTTGCCCCGCACAGCTCTCTGCCGGGAAGCCGGAAGGAAGGTATCGAGGAACGCCTCGACCACGTCGCGCTGTCTGCACATGAGGCGTCGGTCGCTTCGAGGTCCGCTCGAGCCCCGTCCGGAGCTCAAATGGGGAGGGCGTCCCCGGGGAAGCCGTGGCACGGGAAAACCTCGCACCGCATCATGCCTGCTCGCACGCAGGGATCCTCGGCCATGACCCCGAAGCTTCCTCGGCGGGCACGGTCATGATCGCGACACCGGCAACGGTGTCGGAAGCGACCGGGCACAGAACAGCGATCACACCGTCAGCGCGCAACGTCACCATCCGCCGCTGGTGTTCGAGTTCGATCGCGTCCGCGCCGTCGACCATTCGCCCGGGCTCCCAATGCAGGAGCACCAGGGTGAAAGGCTCTGCGGTGGCGGCCAGGGCCTGAATCTGTTCGTTGGTCACGGTCGTGCTCACGAGGTCTCCTCAAATCCGAATGCGCTCGGCCAACGAGACGATGATTCCCTCGGGCCCACGGACGTAGGCCATCCGCCACACGCCCTCGTACTCGCCGATCCCGCCCACCAGGCCGTAGCCCTCGGCCGCGGCCCGGGCGACAGCGGCCCGTAGGTCGCGCACCTCGAAAGCGACATTGCGCAGCCCGAGCTCGTTGGCCGGCGCGACTGGTGAACCCGGAAGGTGCTGCGGCCGTGCGAAACTCGATAGCTCCAGCGCGGTATCGCCGCCGGGCACGCGCAACATGACGATCTCGGTGGCGGCATCGGTCATGCCGATGACCGTGTCCAGGAATTCGCCCTCGACGGTCATTTTCGGATCGGCTTCCAGCCCGAGGCTGACGAAGAACGCTGTCACGGCGTCGATATCGGCCACGGTGATGCCGATGTGGTCCAGGCGCTCTACCAATCCCTTCGAATGCCTCGCTATCTTTCGCGAATAGACGCTCAGGAAGGTAGCACTCCGGCCTTCACGTGGAAACCCCGTTGCTGGTGCGCGCCTTTGCCTCGAAAACAATTCGATTCAAAAGATGGCGTACTCGATCGCCCGCACAGCGGACATGACAGCGGGCGGCCGCGCGGCTGTAGCGACCTCTTCTGCGCAATGGCCGGTGCAGGCGGCTGTCGGCGCAGCGTGAGCGGCCCGGTCGCGCGACGTGGATGCCGGGCCTATAGTTGTCGGGTCGCGAAAAACGACGTCCTGCGGGCCCACCGCCCCGCCGGGCATCGCTCGTACATCGATTCAGATGGTTCCGATCGGTGAGCGTCTCCTGCCGAGACCGGACATCCCGTCCGCTCACGGCGCTGACCATCGCCGACGCGTGTCGGCGCTACAGAGGAGCGCACATGCCGAAGACCATCGCCATCATCGGAGCGGGACTGGGCGGGCTGACGCTCGCCCGGGTGCTTCGGACTCACGGCATCGCCGCAACGATCTACGAGAGTGAGGCTTCGGCGACGACTCGTACGCAGGGCGGCCTGCTCGACATTCATGAGGAGACCGGGCAGGTCGCGCTTCGCGCAGCAGGCCTCTACGACGAGTTCCTCGCTCTGGTCCGTCCAGGCGAGGACGCCAAGCGTGTGGTCGACCGCCACGGCACGATCCTGTTCGACATGCCTGGCGACCCCGAGTCGGCCCGTCCTGAGGTGGATCGTGGCGAACTGCGGCGTCTTCTCATCGACTCGTTGGCGCCCGAGACGATCAGGTGGGCGCACAAGCTCGCCTCGGTCCGGCGCCGCGTGGAGGGTGGCTACGAGCTCGCCTTCGTGGAAGGTTCGACCGCCCGAGCCGACATCGTCATCGGCGCGGACGGTGCCTGGTCGAAGGTGCGTCCGCTGCTCGCCCCCGCCAAGCCTGTTTACAGCGGAACCTGCTTCATCGAGATCGCTCTCTCTGCGGTCGGCCAGGACGGTCGGGCCGGCGTCGCTGCGATCGGCAGCGGCACCCTGATGGCGGTCGCGCCAGGCAAAGGGATCATCGCCCATCGCTACGCCGACGGGCGCGTGCGCGGATACGTGGCGCTGAACACACCTGAGGAGTGGATGAAGTCGATCAGCTTCGGCGACCCGTCCGCCGGCCTTCGCCAGGTCGCCGACGAGTTCGACGGCTGGTCACCACTGCTCACGGCCTTCGTGACGGAAAGCGACGCGGAACCGTGGCTGCGACCCATCTACGCCCTTCCCGTCGGGTTCGAATGGGACAGGGTGTCGGGCGTGACTCTCGTCGGCGACGCCGCGCATCTGATGTCGCCCTTTGCCGGCGAGGGCGCAAACCTCGCCATGTACGACGGCGCCGACCTGGCCGCTGAGCTGGTCGAGCAATCCGACACCGAGGCCGCGCTCACCGCCTACGAGCAGCGGCTTTTCCCGCGCAGCGGCGACGCCGCAAGCCGCTCGGCGCAGAATCTGGAGGTCTTCTTCGGCCGGGAAGCACCTCACAGCGTCGTCACTCTGTTCGATCGCGATCATCGCTTTGTGTGACTGAAGGTGCCGGTTGGCCGTGTGCGTGTTGGCGGTGGTCAGTCTCCGCGGCGAGTGCCCGTGATCGGCATCGCGACCCTGTCGATCAGCCTCACCAGCGCACTTGCCGGTTTCGCCGCCGCTTACCACCGCGCTCACACTGATAGCACGGATGCCTCGCATACCCGCCTGAGCGCTGCATCCGCGATCATCGAAACCGCACCATCCGCTCGGATCGCCGAGCAAGCCGCCCTCGTTTATCGCAAGCTGGACGACCCGGAAGCCGAAGTCGCTGTCCTGCAACGCTATTCGGCCCACTTTCCACCAGGTCTCGGCCCCCACAAGATCACTGCTCGACTGAGAACTGCCCTGGAACTGCGCGCGTGATCTGCTGCCGACCTTCGAATGCACGACAAGCTCAACAGCCCATTAGTCATGCGGCAGAAGAAGATAGGGGGCCGCGCGCAGAGGACCGTGCGGGACCTGGATCACGGCCGGGTGCAGGCGTGGTCGCGATTGAACGAACCGGCGCTTCCGGTGCCGGTGGGGAGGTTGCGGGTGGCGTCTGCGTATGCCTCCCCTGGGGTAGACCCTTTACCGAAGCCCACGATCGGGAACCCTGCGACGATCGCGAGCGGACTCGTCACGACTGCACCGCAGCCGTTCGCGAACGTCACCACCATCCGGCAGTCGATGATGCCTTGACCCTTGCACGCTCGGTCGGCGGCTTGAACGGCGTCGGCCTCCGTCGGGTGGTTGACCGAAAACGCGTAGACGTTGCCCCACACGCTGAGGGAAACGGCGCCCCAGTTGGCCGGGTCGGCGGCGGCGGGCGGTGCCGCGAGGACGGCAGCGGCGCTCACCGAGAGCGTGGCGGCCGCAATGGACTTGTTGAACATGTGGTGTGTGCTTCCTCTGCGCGCCGACCAGGTGCGGCGATCGCATGGAAGATACCGCAGCGCATGGACGTGAGGTCGCCCCAAAAGTCTTGGGGTCACGGCAAAGACCGTCACGAACTGCGGCGTTCGTGACGGATCTGCCGAAGCCGATCCTGCCGGGTCTACCTGCCGATGGCAGGGAGCGGAGAGGATGGGTTGTTGCCTGCCGCCGCGCAGCGATCTGTCTCGGGGAGAGCGTGCGATGCTCGGTGCGGTCGGCGACTCAGGTGATGGTGACGCCGCCGTCGACAGCGATGGTCTGTCCCGTGACGTAGCCGCCGGCGGCAGAGGCGAGCCATACCGCGGTTGCCGCGATTTCCTCGCCGTGGCCGTACCGCCCGAGAACGACCCGGGGCATCAGGGACGCGGCGTAGCCTTCGTCGTAGGTGTCGGTCATCTCGCTACGGAAGAACCCGGGGGCCAGCGCGTTGACGCGAATTCCCTTGCGGGATCCCCATTGCTGGGCCAGATCGCGGGTCAGTCCGATGATGGCGGCCTTGCTGGCGCTGTAGGCGGCCTGTGGCAAGCCCGCGGTGGTGAGTCCGAGAATGCTCGAGATGTTGATGATCGAGCCGCCGGCCGGCATGACGCGGCCGCAGGCTTGCGCCATCCAGTAGGAGCCGTGGAGGTTGACGTCGATGACCGCGCGGAACTGGTCGGGGGTCTCCCGGGTCGCCGGGTGGGCGGAGGCGACGCCGGCGTTGTTGATCAGGACATCGACGCGCCCGAACTCCGAGATGGCCGCATCGACGACTGCCTGGCACTGTTCGGGTACCGAGACGTCGGCGGGAACGACGACAGCTCGTCGACCGGCTGCGCGCACGGATTCCGCAGTCTCGGTGAGCTTGTCGGCACGGCGGGCCGCGAGAACGAGGTCGGCGCCCGCCTCGGCGAACCCCTGAGCGAACGACACTCCGAGTCCGGACGATGCGCCCGTGACGATGACGACCTTGCCGGTCATGTCGAACATTTCGAGTAGGGACATCGAGTTCTCCTGGGACGTAGTCGAGGTGGTGCGGTGAACGAGGCTCACAGCCAGGTCGGGTCGGTATCGAGGGTGGTTCGGTCGAGCTGCGCCAGCAGTGTCAGCTGCGCGGCGACCTTGGGCAGTTCATACCGGAAGAAGTACTGCGTCGCGACGCGTTTGCCGTCGTAGAAGGCCCCGTCCCGGTCGCCGACAGCGAGCAGTTGGTCGAGCCAGATCCAGGCGATCACGATGTGCCCGGCGGCTTCGAGGTAGATGCTCGCGTTGGCCAGCGAGGCGGCGCGGTCGTCGACCGACCAGATCTGTGCGGTGACCGCGACCAGTTGGTTCAGCGCCTTGCCCAGATCATCGGCGTAGGTGGACAGCGCCGGCGCGGTGGAGGCGCGGTCGATGGTGTCGCTGATGGTGTCGGAGAGCAGGGTCAGGCCCGCACCGGCGTGCATCGTGACCTTGCGGCCCAGCAGATCCAGGCCCTGGATGCCGTGCGTCCCTTCGTGAATGGGATTCAGCCGGTTGTCGCGGTAGTGCTGCTCGACATCGAACTCTGTGGTGTAGCCATAGCCGCCGTGGACCTGGATCGCGAGACTGTTCGCTTCCAGGCACCACTGTGACGGCCAGCTTTTCGCGATGGGAGTGAGGACATCGAGGAGAAGGTTCGCTCGATCACGATCAGGCCCGGTCGTTGTGGCGGCTTCGTCGACGAGTTTGCTGCAGTAGAGCCCGAGCGCCAGCGCGCCTTCGACGTAGGACTTCTGGGCCAAGAGCATCCGTTTGACGTCGGCGTGTTCGATGATGGCGACGGGCTTGCTGTCCGCGGCCGAGGCAGCGTCATCGATCGCTCGACCCTGGACGCGAGTGCGGGCGTACTCCAAGGAGGCGAGGTAGCCGGCGTACCCCAGCGCTGTGGCCAGCAGTCCCACACCGATGCGGGCTTCGTTCATCATGTGGAACATGTAGGACAACCCACGGTGCTCGGTGCCGACGAGGTAGCCGACCGCGCCGGATTCCGGAGTGGGGTCGAAGGTTCCGTCTCCGAAGTTGAGCAGTGCGTTCGTGGTGGCGCGGTTGCCCATCTTGTGGTTGAGACCGACCAGCGCGACGTCGTTGCGCGTCCCATCGGAGAGATACTTGGGCACGATGAACAGCGAAATGCCCTTCACCCCAGCACCGCCACCGGGGACTTTGGCCAAGACCAGGTGAACGATGTTGTCGGTCAGCTCGTGGTCACCGCCCGAGATCCACATCTTGGTGCCGGTGATCCGATAGGTGCCGTCCGGCATCGCGACGGCCTTGGTGGTGATGTCGGCCAGTGACGACCCGGCCTGGGGCTCGGACAGACACATCGTGCCGGTGAAACGACCGTCGAGCATCGGCCGGACCCAGGTCTCGATCTGCTCGGCGGTGCCGTACTCCGCCAGCAGACTCGCATTGGCGGCAGTGAGGAAATAGTAGGACGACATCGCTGCGTTGGTGGCTTGGAACCAGGTCATCGCCGCGCGGTTGACGACAGTCGGCAACTGCATGCCACCCAAAGCTTCGTCGAACGACCCCGCGATGAGCCCTGCGCTGCGGAACTGCTCGAGGCCGTCACTGATCTCGCTCGGCAGTACCACCTGGCCCGCTGCACCGATGTACGGCGGGTTCCTGTCGCCCTTTTTGTTGACCGGCGCGAAGCACTTCTGGGCGATGTTCGCGCTCAAATCCAGTACCGCGTCGAACGTCTCGCGTGAGTGGTCTGAAAAGCGTTCGCGACTGGTCAGTGAGTCGACCTCGAGCCACTCGTAGAGCAGGAACTCCAGATCGCGGCGGGACATGGGTGTGGACATGACATTTCCTCAGTGTGTGCCGGACGGGACAGGGTGAGGTCACCTAGTCGCGGTGCTGTGCGATGAAGCAAACGATTAGCTATGCGATTGCATAGTTTCTATACGATCGCATATCCTGCGTGGAGGAGGGCGACATGTCAACCCCAAGGACCGAGAGGCGGAGTCCTGTGGACGTATCACGATCAGCGGTTCGCGATGAACTAGGTACTTCCAAGGCGGCCGCGCGGATACGCGCCGCGGCCATCGAGGTCTTCGCTGCCAAGGGATACGGTGCGGCCGGTACCCGCGAGATCGCCGCCAGTATCGGCATGAGTCCCGGAGCGGTGTACCCGCACTACAAGACCAAAGAAGCGCTTCTCTACGCCATCAGCCTGGAAGGGCACAGTTCTGTCCTGGATGCGGTCACCGATGCCGATCACGCCGGGGCTTCGGCAACCGATCGGCTGGTATCGACGGTGAACGCCTACGTCATGTGGCACGCCGACAACCACACCGGCGCGCGCGTTGCACAATACGAACTACGCTCGCTGTCGCCCGAGCACTTCACCGTCATCGCTGAAATCCGCCGGTCGACGTCTCGCGTATTCTCCGAGATCATCGAAAATGGTTCTGCGGCAGGCGAGTTCGCTCCCGTCGATGTCGGGGTTGCCACGTTGGCAATCACCTCACTCGGGGTCGATGTCAGCCGATGGTTTCCTTCCAAGTCCTACTCCGACGCGGATGTCATCGCTGCGGGATATGTCGAACTCGCCCTCCGCATGGTCGGAGCACGGAGGTCTTGACGCCGCTCCAGGTGTTTGCCCGAGCGGTTATCGGGCGGCGTCGTACCGGGTCCCATCGACGAGACTCGGTATTCCGGGGCGCGGGGCCGACGTCGGCGACGAGGGCGCTGGGTCCTCGAGTGCCCAGGAGCCTTGATCACCGAATCCGGCGACCGAACGTTACCTTCCTTTGAAGCGTCGCAGGGTTGTGAGTGCTACAGAAACCGGGACGTGGTCCTGAACCACCACCTCTGAACGCCCGAGCTCGGGCTTCGGCCTGGTCGGGGCGCCCTTCTCACGGGGTGAGCGGCCCACCGGCGGCGCGCCAATCGATCAGGCCACGGCTCATGTTGACCGCTTCGAAGCCGTTCTCGACCAGGAGGTTCGCCGCGCCCGCGGAGCGAAGGCCGCCGGTGCAGAAGGTAATGAGCAGACGGTCCTCGGGCAGTTCCATGCAGCGCGCTTGGAGCACCTCGAGCGGCATGTGCACAGCACCTGGGATGTGTACTCGATTCCACTCGAAGTCACGACGGACGTCCACGACGATCGCACCCTCCGTGACCAGGCGCACCGCCTCGGCGGCGCTGATAGCTGGGGGTCGGCGTAGGTAATGACGGAAGCTCACGCGCAGCACCCTTCTCCTCGTACGAGACGGAAGGCGCCCGGCACGATACTGAGGCGACACAGTGGCAGAGGCTCCATAACCTTCAGCTTAACTGAAGGTTGGAGCGGGGTGAAGGCCACTGGCCTTGCGAGATCACCGTGCCTCGTGAGCGCAGCGCCTCGGTCAATTCGGGGTGCTGCGCCGCGAATTGGCGGGCGGCAGCCGCGCACCTGTGCGCCAGGTGGCCGAGCGCATTGCTCGCGACGGTAGAAGGGTGTGTCAGCAGCCCGACCTGTATTGCAAGCGTGTGCTCATCGGCAGCGACTACCGCTGCGGCTGTGCTATCGCCGCGGGCGCACTCGGTGTTCACGATGCGCCGGAAGCAGGAATCGCGGCCGTTGTCGGTGGCCGCTCCGGCGTTCTGAACGGTGGTCGCGAGTGCTTTGACGTAGCGGGCACGGTCGAGCAGCTGATGTTCGAGAACGAGGTCTTCGAGCAAGCTTCGTCGAACGGTTGGGCTTGTTCGCCGATCGCCTTGACCGCGGCGGCAGCCCTTCCGATGAACGGGCCGATCCGCTCCGGCGTGCCGCCCAGGGGCGGATTCGTTCTTCCGAGGGCATCGACGCGCGCGCCGTCTGGACAGTTGGCAAGCGACGCTTACGGTTTCAGCCCTCGATGGCTACTTCCTGCAGTGCAGCCGAAATGGCGGCCCGCAACGGGTCGTGCCGGGCACCGAGCCGGTGTTCGGGAGCGTCTCGGTCAGATCCGTAGAGGGTGACCTGGCCTACTCGGAGGTGGTCGGGTTCCCACTGGTAGCGGGGGAGGACGTGGCCGTGCAGGTGTGGCCACAAGTTGCCCAGCACCTCGTAGTTGATGCGCAGAAATTCCGGGTCCGCGGCACGGCATGCGCGTTCGACCGCTTCACCGAGCAGCACCATGTCGTGCATGAATGTGACGCGGTCCGCCCGCGGCAGTTCGGTGAGTTGGTCAGCGTTTCCGTCGTGGATGAGCACGCAGTACCCGGGCAGGTGCTGTGTGCTGCCGATGACAGCCCACCCACTGCGCAGTCGGCCGATCACGGTCGGGTTGGTGCCTTGCCGGGCGGCGCCGATCGGATCCTCGAGGTAGTCGATCGACTCGCTCCGTGATTTGCTCTCCGGCATACCGTTTCCCCATCCCTGTTGCGCGCCAAGTTGTATCGGTGGTCCTTCATGAAACCAGCTGGCGGACAACGGTGATCGCGGAACTCGCAGCGCGGCACCTCGCTACAGCCGCCGCGGGTCTGCACCTCGCGCGCGTAGCAGCAGGCAGGTCGGTGGAAGTTCACGTTCCAAGCGCCACTGCGCGGCCCCGCAGAACGTCGCGACGGCCCCTTCTATCCCTCGCGCGGCCGCACTCGCTTGTCGCGAAATCCGCAGGTCCGCAGGTGAGCCAGGACCAGCAAATTCGCTGGTGGGGGGCGTTAGCCTTGTCGGTATGGCACGGGATGAGCGCGGAGTTACCGCCCAGAGCGAAGATTTCTCCAACTGGTACAACGAGGTCGTCGTAAAGGCTGCCCTCGTCGATCGCGGACCGGCCAAAGGCACCATGGTCATTCGACCGTACGGGTACAGGATCTGGGAACTGCTACAGGCCGAGCTCGATCGGCGTATCAAACAGACCGGTCACGAGAACGCCTACTTTCCGCTCCTGATTCCCCAGTCCTACCTCGAACGCGAAGCCGACCACGTCGAGGGGTTCTCGCCTGAACTTGCGGTGGTCACGCACGCGGGCGGTAAGGAGCTCGAAGAACCACTTGTCGTGCGACCTACCAGCGAGACGATCATCGGCGAGATGATGGCGAAGTGGATCAGCTCCCATCGCGATCTGCCGTTGTTGCTCAACCAGTGGGCCAATGTTGTTCGGTGGGAGATGCGCCCGCGAATGTTTCTGCGCACGACGGAATTCCTGTGGCAGGAAGGCCATACCGCGCACGCCGACGAGGCGGAGGCTCGTGCCGAGATGGAGTTGGCGCTCGGGATCTACGAGACCGTTGCCCGGGAGCTGGCGGCGATGCCGGTCGTGCCGGGTGAGAAGACCCCCGGTGAACGCTTCGCGGGCGCTGTCGAGACGATCACGATCGAGTCGATGATGCGGGACGGCAAGGCGTTGCAGGCCGGGACCTCGCACTACATGGGAACCAACTTCGCGCGGGCATTCGGAATCCGGTACGCCGCCTCTGATGGGCGAGACGCATTCTGCCACACGACATCCTGGGGAATGAGCACCCGGATGCTCGGCGGCGTCGTGATGACCCACGGCGATGACCGCGGCCTGGTGCTGCCGCCGCGCCTGGCGCCGCACCAGGTCGTCATCGTGCCGATCATGCGCGGTGATGCCGCGGCCGCTGTCGTCGCGGCCGCCGATGAACTGGCAGGCAAGCTTCGGTCCGCTGGGGTCCGCGTGTACGTCGATGATCAGGACCAGACGCCGGGCTGGAAGTTCAACGAGTGGGAGATGCGCGGTGTCCCTGTGCGCGTCGAACTCGGCCCGCGCGATCTCGCTGCCGGGACAGCGGTGATGGTTCGGCGCTTGGGGGAGGAGGGCAAGCGGTCGGTCGACTTGGCGACCCTGCCCGACCTCATGCCCGGGATCCTCGACGATTTCCAGGCGTATCTACTCGCTCGCGCGACCGCGTTCCGCGAGGAGAACACCAGCGCTGTCGACGATTGGGCGGCGTTCGAGGCGGCCGTCGCGACGGGTTGGGCGTTGGCCCTGCACTGCGGTAAACCGCAGTGTGAGATCGACATCAAGGCCCTCACGGCGGCGACGCCGCGGTGTGTGCCGCTGACCGGCGACGCCGAAAGCGGCCAGTGCGTTCGTTGTGACGCACCGGCCTCCTACGGCAAACGGGTGATCTTCTCCCGGGCCTACTGAACCCCCTCGGGTGGGGCAAGGGCGGCCACCCCTGCCTTGCTCGTGGCGTAGGTGGTTATCGACCGGCGCATGCCGCGCAGCGCGGTGAACGACGAGACCGATACCCGGTGGGTTGTCACCGGCAGGAGGGTCCGGTGCAGGTGGTCAGTTCACCGAGCCGGTGGTCGAGGTCGGTGACGATGTCGGCGTGGGCCGCGCGGCCTTGGGGGGTCTTGATGAGGTTGGTGAGTTGGTAGGGGTCGGCCTGCAGGTCGTAGAGTTCGTATTCGCGCTGGTCGAGGGGGCGTTCTCGTTCGTACCAGCGTACGTAGAGGTACCGGTGGTTGCGCACGGAGCTCCAGGACGGCATGTCGAGTGCGTACATGACGGGGGTGTCGGTGCCGGGGATTTGTTCCTGGGCGATTCCGTTGCGGCCACTGTCGCCGTTGCCACCGTATTCGGCGGCGAAATCGGTGCGCCAGCCGATGGTGTCGCCGGACAGTACGGGGGTCAGGGACCGGCCGTCGACCTGGTCAGGGATGGGGATGTTCGCCCAGTCGTAGAGGGTGGGTGCGAGGTCGATCGACAGGGCCATGGCGTCGCTGCGTCCGGGGCGGATGCCGGGGCCGCTGATCGCGAGGGGCACCCGCATGGATTCTTCGTAGGGGGCCATTTTCTGGGTGAGGCGGTGGGCGCCGAGGCTGTAGCCGTTATCGGAGGTGAAGATCAGGTAGGTGTTGTCGAGTTCGCCGGTTCGTTCGAGGGTTTCGACGATTCCCGCGACCATGTCGTCGAGTGATTTGAGAGCGCCGAGGCGGTTGGTGTAGTCGATGTCGTTGGTCGCGGCGATCGTCGCGGCCCTCGCGTCGGCGGTGTCGATCAGCCATGAGGGTTTGTCGGACACGTCGGGTTCTTGATAGTTCGGTGACCGCGGGGCGAGGGTGGGCTGGGTGCTGGGCAGGTGGCGGGGTGCGGGCGGGATCGGGAAGTGGGGGGAGGTGGAGGCGGCGTACCAGAAGAACGGCTGCCCGGAGGCGGCGGCGTCTGTGAGGAACCGCTCGGACTTGGCGCGGATCACGTCGGTTTGGTAATCAGCCGGTGCCACACCGTATTTCACGCGGGTCCCGTTTTCGTTGAGGGTGTAGTTGTAGCCGGAGTACAGGAAGTTGTCGACTCCGGCGTTCCAGTCGTCCCAGCCGGGCGGGATGTGGCCGGGGTCGTGTTCGAGGCCGTTGAGATATTTCCCGGCCATGCCGGTGCGGTATCCGGCGTCGTGCAGGGTGGTGGCGATGGTGTGGGATTCGTTGCCGCGCGCGCGGAAGGTGTCGAAGCCACCGACCTCGCCGGCGTTGGTGAGGACACCGGTGTTGTGCCCGTATTCGCCGGTCAGGATGGAAGCGCGGGCCGCGCAGCAGATCGGCATCGGCGCGAAGCCGTCGGTGAACTCCACTCCGCGGTCACGGATCAGTGCCGCGGTGCGCGGCATCGCTTGCCACACCGGGGTGGTTGCCGCGTCCAGGTCGTCGGCCAGGATCATCACCACGTTCGGCCGCCGGTCTCCGGCCGCCGGCGAGGCCGACGCTGTGGAGACGCACCCGGTCACTGTGAGCAGGACCGCGGCCGCCGCGGTCAGGAAACGACGCGACAAGCGACGTGCGCGCATTGAGTTTCTCCTCGAGAAGGGCAACGGGGTGTTGGTTTTCTTCGCGATCCGGCCTATTTCGTCGATCCTGCCGCAGGCGATGGTGGCCGCCCATTCGTAGGCGACCGGGACTGAGCTCGCCGACGAGCTGCTATCGGCAGCAATGCCTGCTGTCAGGCGTCATCGGTGTGGTGCGCCGAGCCGAAAAGCCGAGAGCAGTGCATGTGCAACTCCGCGTGCGGCGAGCAGAGTAGCCGATCGAACTCGGCTCGATCGAATGCCGAATCGCCCACGTTCTTCAACTTATCGATCATGGCACGTCGCCTGTACCACAGATAAGCGGTCCCTACCCGTGGCCAGGGCCGGCGCGAGTGTGCTTCAGTCGAACAGGCGCAGGGCCTCCACCGGGCAGCTGTCGACCGCCAGCCGCACGTCGTCGAGTTCGGCTTCGGCTACCTGTTCCGTCAGCACCGTCACGTTGCCTTCGTCGTCGACCCGAAATATATCGGGCAGCAATGCTTCGCACATGCCGTGGCCCTCGCAACGGGTGCGGTCGGCGGCGATCTTCATGCCGACCCCGAGGCGCCGAGGTGTTCGAGTCGGATGGGTAGGCCATCGAGGGGGATAGGGCCGGTCGCCCAGCCCATCGGCGGCGTGTAGTCGGCGGGCACGGTCCAGCGGTAGTTCAACAGCATGCGGTGCATGATCGCCTTGACTGTCATACCGCCGAAATAGAGTCCGATGCATTTGTGTGCGCCACCACCGAAAGGGGCCCAGGTATAGCGGTGAGCCTTGTCCTCGTGCCGTTCGGTCGTGAACCGTTCGGGATCGAACACGTCGGGGTCGTTCCACCAGCGGGCCTGGCGCATGGCCGAGTACGAGCCGATCATCACCAAGGTGTCAGCGGGGACGAACTGACCCTGAATCGCGGTATCCCGCACGGTTTCGCGGATCTGCTGCCCGACAGGGGAGTACATCCGCAGAATCTCTTTGAAGACCAGCTCCAGGGTCGGCAGCCGGTCCAGATCGGCATAGTCGAGTGACTCCTTGCCCAACGCCTGCGATTCGGAGCGCAGCCGGTCCTGCCATTCGGGATGCAATCCGAGCTGATACCCCATCATCGACACCGCGATCGTGCTGGTGTCGTGCGCGCCGAGCAGGACGAAGATCAGATGGTCGACGATATCCTGGTCGGTGAACGTATGACCCTCCTCGGACGCGGTGCGGCACAACACGCTGAACAGATCCTCGCCATTTCCCGCGCGTTTGGCAGGTAGCTCGCGACGACAATAATCCTCCAGCACCGCGCGCCCGCGCAGTCCGCGTGCCCACAGACCGCCGGGCAGATTCGTGCGCACCAGCGCCTGGCCGCCCCGCACCGCATCGATGAACGCCCGCTCCAGCCCGGCGGCCTCCGACCCGAGATTCGCCCCCATGAACACTTCCGAGGACAAGCTGAGCAGCAGGCGTTTGGCCGCCGGATAGAGCTGGAAATCGCGATTCGGTGTCCATTCGCGCATACCGCGCGCAATGGCCGGACTGGTGATATCGAGATAGCCGACCAACCGCGGCCGGGTAAAGGCCTGCTGCAAAATCCGACGGTGATAGCGGTGTTCCTCGAAGTCGCGCAGCAGGATGCCGCCGTGGAAGAACGGGCCGATGAAGAAGGTGTAGCCGCGTTGCGCGGAATACACTTTGTCGCGGTCGGCGAGTACCTCTTCGGTGGCTTCCGGTCCGGCGACCACGACGACGCGCCGCCCGGCAATCCCGACCCAGTGCACCGGCCCGTATTTGTCGAAGCGGCGGCGGGCGAAATCGAGACTGTCGCTCATCGCGGGTATGGCGTGCCCGATGACTGGGACACCGTAATCGCCCATGATCGGCCGTAATCCGCTGTCGGGCAGCGGGTCTGCCAGCGCGCGGGTCTGCGAGGGATATCGCTCGGCAAGAGCGGATACGGCGGATTTGGCCCGTCGGCCCAGGGTGGACATCATGCTCGTGGTCCTCTCGCACCGTTGCGATGTGGTGTGATCTGGACCATACAGGAATCAATCGTTTCCGTAAACGGTTGATTCCTATTTCTGTTGCGGCATACTGAGGTGTGTGACACGGGCAGCGACCGGCATCTATCGCGGCACCTCGGCCGAACAGCGACGCGACGAACGCCGCCAGCGGCTGATGGACGCTGCCCTCGACATCATCGGCACCCAGGGCTGGGCCGCGACCACCGTGCGCGGAGTCTGCGAACAGGCCAAGGTCGGTCCGCGGTTCTTCTACGAGAGCTTCGACGACCTCGACGCACTCGCCGCCGCCGTGCACGACGAGATCGTCGACACCGCGATCCGCAGCTCACTGGACGCACTCGCCGCCGCACCGGAGGATATCGCAGCCAAAACGCGGGCAGCCGTCACCGCCATCCTCAATTCCGTCGTGGACGACCCCCGCCGCGCCCGCATCGCTTTCGCCGAGGCGCACGGCAGCGAAATCCTGATGCGCCGCCGCGCCGCCGCCATGCGCACTATCGCCGATGTCGTCGCCGAACAGGAACGCGCACTGTTGGACCCCCCTGCCGGCAGTGAAACCCTGGTCAGTGCGGTCTCTCTGATGATCACCGGCGGCGCCGCCGAATTGGTCCTGGCCTGGCTCGACGGCGGTATGGAGATCAGCCGCGACGAACTGATCAACCTGTGCGTCGAATTCGTGCTGACGTTTGCCGACAACCTGACCACGATGTCCGCCCGATTGGCGCATTGAATGCACGCGCTGATTACGCATTTCAGCTTCGCCGGCCAAAGCTGCTCGGCGACTTCCATTGGCCTCGCAGGACGTGGTTGATCTGGTCGGGCTGGTACGCCTGCACCGCACGTTGGGGAACAACGGATATCGCCGAAGAGATCTGCAACGCGCTCTCCGTGCTCGCCGATTTCGAGCCCGATGCGCAATGGGCGCGAGAGGTGATTCGTGCCAGGCCGAGGCCGTATGCCCATATGCTGTCCACTCCATAGCCATCGCCCTCGATTAAGACCTGATGGACGACCACTATCACGCAGGCCCCCGAGCCTTGGACGCTGCCGCCTGCTCGGCACCCTGGGCCTGTGTCGAAGTCCCATCCGGTGTCTCCGACCCGATGATCGGAGCGTCCGCTGGGCTGAGCGGAGAAGATCCACTGGTCCTAGGTGTGAGCGTCGGGAGTTCGCATGTCAGCGGCAACGTTGATCACACTGTGCCGCAAGCAAGTTAGTTCATAGCAACAAATCGGTCTCGACCTCTATCCACTAGTCGAACTTGGGTGGATGATGGCCGAGAGGCTAGCTCTCGATCTCCGCCCAACTTTTCTGGTCCCTCCCCTGCGGTGCGGACTGCCCTTACAGAGGGCGTGCCAGTCACATTCCTTCGTTCGATTTCGTGAGTTCTGCGCGTGAGCCGATCAGGTTCCAGAGTCGGCTTCCTTGCGACATCAGGATGGAAAGGTACTCCGATCATGGCGATCAAGCGGAGATCAGGGTGACAGGTCTCGAGCGGAACAACGGCGGGGTGTTGCCACTGGGAGTCGGCGGGCTGGTCCGATGAGCGTGGTACTCAGGCCCGGAGATCGTGGAGACCTCGTCGGGGTGCTCCAGGCGACGCTGAACCGTAACTACCCCCTCTACTCCAGATTGGTCGTAGACGGGGAATACGGCCCAGCCACGACCACGGTCGTCGCGGAGTTTCAGCGCCGGGCGGGACTCGATGTGGCCGAACCCGGCACGGCCGACACCACGACATTGCGCAGGCTCGGACTGAACTTCGACCGGCTGCCACCAGCCGGGACCCGGCCGTTGTACTACAGTTTCGCCGGCACGTGGGGCCATTGGAGTCAGGGACCACCGTTCGACGTCGGCTCGGCGCTCGAAGGCGAGCGCCGGGTCCGCAATCAACCGGTCGCGTACCCCGCCAGTGGATTTCTCAATCCGGACCCGCACACCAGCTACCGGGAGTCGGTCGCGCTCGGCGTCGGGGAGGGGATCAGGCTGATCCTGCTGAATCCCGGCCCTTTCATCCTCGCGGGATACAGCCAAGGCGCGGAAGTCGTGGTGCGGCTGATGATGCTCATGACAGACGGCGGGCCGCTCGCGCACCGCGCGGACGATCTGCGGCGCGTGATCACCTTCGGGTCGCCGTGCCGTCCGCCGGGACGCACGCTGCTGGGTAACAACCCGCCGGGGGCCGGAATCTCCGGCGACTACACGCCCCAGGAATTCCGCGACCGCACCTTCGATTTCGTGCTCGACGGTGACATGTATGCGACGACGACTGACGACACGCTGCTCGAGCAGTTCTACGACCTACTCGTCCAGGCGGAGCTGACGGTGCCGTTTGCGGTTGCGGTGTTGCAGTTCCTGCAATCGAACATCCTCGGTGGTGGTCTCGGTGGCCCGCTCGGCAATGTCGGCCGAATGACCGTGCCGACGGGACTCGGTGGCGTCGACTTCGTCAAGGCCGTCCGAACCATGCAGGTCGTCTCCGAGTTCCTGATCCGTAATCCGCATGTTCACTATCACGATTGGCCGGACTTCGACGGCCACACCGGAATCGAGCGCGCCGAGCAAGTCCTCCGCGACATCACGTCGCCCGACTAGCTGAAGTCAGACCTGCTCATAACCTGGTGGAAATACTCGCCGATCCCGCCAGCTATCGGACGGGAATCTTGAAGTGCATTGCGCGGTAAGGCCATCCGTCGGTGGTCTTCCACTGCGACACCAACAGGTGTAGGCCGGCGTCGAGGGTGGATCCGGGGACGATGCACGGGCCGTAGAGTTGCGCGACCCTGTCATTGCCCTCTTCTCCCCATGCCGACCCGCGAATGGGTGTCGTCTTCGGCACCTGGTAGAGGTTGTCGGTGGGAGTGTCGAGCAGACGCAGGTCGATATCGTAGCCACCGGTGGTGGAGGCGTCGAAGTTGACCAGAGCCCATTTGTTCTGAATTCTGCGCAGGCACATCTCGCCGAACTTTTCCGCGGAGGGCTGGCTTTCGAGTACCGGTGTCGGTGGGTTTCCCCAATTCCAGCTGCCGTCGCGCCAACCCCAGCCGATGTAGGCGCCGGGGTCGGTGATCCGGTCCTGGCGGACGCGGCGCAGGATGACCCCCTTGTCGCGTTGGAATCCGGTGGAGAAGACGTACACCCACCCGTCGTCGTCGCGTTCCCAGGTCCACAGCTGCGCGAACCCGTTGTGCAGGCCGGCGTCGAACTGGGCACCGGTGTGCCGCCAGGACTTTCCGTCGTCGCTCGACGTCCAGATCTCGGTGCGCACCACGTTGCCGAGGCCCTGGTTGATCATCACGTGCAGGTAGATGTCCTGGCCGATGGTGATGACGTCGGAGGGCAGCGCCGTCGTCCCTCCCGCGTGGTCGTAGGGCCACAGTTGCTGGGCGTAGTTCGGAACCGGTCCCGCGGCTTCGTGCCACACGATTCCGTTGTCCAAATTCGTTGTGTCGGAGTACAACGCGACCGGCGAGCGCCAGTCGTCACTGCCGACCATCGGGTCGCGGAAGGTATCGCCGAAGACGGCGAGAATCCGGCCCGAGGGTGTACGGGTCATCACCCCGAGATCGGTTGCGGCCATACCGAACTGGTCGGTGTGGCCGGGGCCGGTCGCGTCGGTGATCTTGCGTGTGCCGGTGGGGACGGCAGCGGGGGCAGGCAACCGCCAGCCGTCCTTGATGACGCCGTACCACTCACCGGCGTAGACATGGCCGGTGACCGGCCAGCCCTGTGCCATCTGCATCGCGGTCGCAGCGTCGCGGGTGGCGTCGTCGTACACGCTGGTCTGTGCAATTCCGAGGGCGGCCTGCCAGCGGCGCAAGCCGTCCTTCGATGCTTGCGGCTCGTTGCCGAACCTGTTCGACCACGACTCCTGCGGCCCGGACAAGGGACCCCAGTAGTGCCCGTTCGGCAGTGGGAAACGGTCGGGGTCGTCGGGGATGCCCGCGTATTGCTTTGCCGCGGCGAGGACGACATCGTAGGGAAAGGTGTCGGGGACGTCCCAGTGGGTGCCGTCCTTGAAGCCCCTCAGTTTCACGGAACCGTAGGTGTAGTTGTTGTGGCTGGAGACGCCGTGCATGTCGTTTCCGACACCGGCGATGTCGACCCGCTCGATCGGGATGTGGTGTTCCCCGGATATTTTGGCGATGGTGAAGGCCACCATGTCGAGCATCTTGTCGTGCTCGAGCCACACGGAGCGCTGCTTCGGGTTCGATTCGACATTGGGGCTCGGACTGGTGGTCCACCGTGGAATCGCGCCGGAGGTCCCGACGAGGGCGATATGCACCGAATCCTGATTCTCGTCGTTGACGCCGCGCACCGGAACGCTCCAGGAGGCGTTCTTCGTGGAGACTGTCTGGATGATGTGGTTGTCGTCGACGATGTAGTGATACGACCCGTCCTGCCTGGCCGCTTGACCGTCGGCGACGTTTTCGGCGCGGCTGATCCAGTCCTGATTCTCTGTGGTGTGCAGGTAGATCCGCTTGTATGGGCCATGCCCGGAGCGGGAGCCCGGCCCGGCGTGCCAGGCGATGTCGTAGCCGTCGGGTTCGCGCACCGAAATCGGGTCGGGAACGACGATCGGTTCTGGAGTAACGGGCTGGGCGGCGTATTGCCATTGCCCGAAGTCGGCGGTGAGGGTGTCGTTGACGTCGACGTTGATCCCAGCGACCTTGACGTTGTCGCGCGGGTGAATGAGCCGCTGGAAGAGGCAGGCGTGCTCGGAGATCGTGCCGAGCGGCCTACCGCCCAGCCAGGTGTTGGGTTGCCACAGGAACCGTTTTCCGCTGCCGTCGCGGCACGTGCCGACGACGTCGTCCTCGACTGCCCAATCGCACGCCAGGTATTTGCAATACGCGCCGACGCGCTCCTTGCCCAGCACCGACGCCGCGCCGCGCAGATAGTGGATGGCCATGCTGTTCCACTCGGACAGCGACAGATCGTCGTCGATGGAGAAGAAGATCGGAGCCTCGGCCGGGCCGCCGCAGTGCCGGTGCCACGCGTCGGCGGCCTGGGCGTCGGCGACACCGCCGTCGAACCCGCGGCGCCAATCGGCAGTGGCGTTCTTTCCCTTTTGCCAATTGCTGACAAGGGGCATCTTCAGATCGAGATACCCTGCGGCTTCCTCGGGAGTGAGTTTCTTGTTGATCAGGCCGCGTTCAGGTGAGTCCACCAGGTAGCGAACAGCCCCGTGGTATCCGTCGGCCTTCACTGCCTGCGCCCCGGGGCGGGCCGCGGCGTGATCGACCAGCTGCATCCTCGATGGACGCTCCCCGGGCGAGGTGCTGGTGAATCCCGCCCGCCAGGTCGCCGGGCCGATCAGTCCATCAGGGGTGAACCCATTCGCGAACTGCACCGAACGCGCCGCGTCGGCGGTTGTCTGGTCGTAGACACCGGTCTGTGGCAGGCCCCGCGCCTGCTGCCAGCGCTTCAAGCCCGCAATCCACTCGGGCCGTTCGCTGCCGTGACGCCCGGAGATCGACGAGGCGGGGCCCTCCAACGGTCCGTAGAAGAACCCTCGCGGCAGTGGGAAGGCCTCCGGGCTCGACCCGTCGGTACCGGGGTCGGGTTGCGTGCCGGGGTCGACCGCACCCTCGAGGAAAGGCTGCGGATTCCTCGGTTCACCGCCGATGCGCCCGGGCGGGCCCCACACCTCGAAATGCAGATGCGGACCGGTGGATTGGCCCTCCGACCCCACACTCGCGATCTGTTCGCCCTCCCGGACCCGATCGCCTTGCTTCACCAGAATGCTCGCATGACGCATGTGTCCGAAGATCAGATCAACACCGCGGCTGTCCTGTGCATCCAGCCACACCCAGTTTCCGAACCCCGACACCGACCCCGGTGGGCGTTCCGCACCCTCGACGACCACACCGTCCACCGGTGCGAAGATCGGCGTGCCTGCCGGTGCGGCGAAATCGATACCGTCATGGTCAGGTCGATCCGGCGTTCGAAAGCCCGACGAAATCCGGAATGTGCTGTGCACTGGCCTGGTAGTCATGGAAGCCTCCTCGCTTCGTCGGTACAACGGTCTGGCCACTGTTCGAGACTCTGATTGTCGTAACGAGGGGGTGATGATCACGCGCGTAATCCACTACTCGAATTCTTCGACGGCGGTGTCATGGCGCCAGGCGACTGAGCGGGGTGACAATCACGTCGTGACCATTCCCGATTCCGGCGGTGACGCAGTCATCGACCGCCTTTCGCTGGGCGATGCGATTGCGCAGCTGCTGCCTGTGCCGAATCTCTGCCCGTAACTCCGTGCCCGCTCGACGTTCATCCGACCTCGAGCGCTGGTCACCCACTCAGTGGTGGGTTCTCGAGGAGTATCCGTGCGCTCGCGTCAGGCCCTGCGCATCCACCGAAGCCACCAATTCTCTTGCAGACGTGAATATCTGAATCCGCGCGTACATGCGCCGCCGCACGCTAGCTCGGATTGCCGAACCATGGTGGTACCGGGCCTCCGGTCAACCGCTCGAGTTCCTCCGCCACAGTCTGCCGGTCGAGCGCCAATGCTTGCCGCATCTCGTGTGCGGCAAGATCATACAGATCGTGACGCCCGTACTCATGGGCGATGCGCATGGTCTGAAGTAGCGGTTGAATGCTGCCAACTATGTTGCCGCCCGCTGTTGTGAATATCCCATAGTTCAACAAGCTCTCTGCCAGCTCCTGATCGAATTTCTTGTGATCGAATTCGGCCAGTCGAACGTATGACTCGATCGCCCGTTCTGTCGACGCTACCGCTTCATTCCACTGGCCTTCGGTCGCCAGTTGGACTCCCCTGTTGTGCAGCGCGGCGGCCTGTCGCGGCACCTTGTCGACGTATTGTCGACAGCTGGTGTCGTGCGGGTAGCGCTCGGTGATGGCCCTCCATCCGTCCATGACCTCGATCGGCATTTCGGCGGCCGAGCAGTATTTCACGTAGTCGCGCAGGTAGGCACGGTAGTTCGGCTCGATGTCGATAACCCGCGCCATCAGGTTTGCCGCCAGGTCCGGGCGACGCATGGAGTTGAGGACTGATGCGCGGTTGAACAGTGCGACGGTGTGGTCCGGCCGCGTCTCGAGAACACGCGAGAACATGTCGGCGGCCTCAAACCATTCACCGGCCACCATGAGTCGCTCCGCAGACATGATGTCCTGACTCGGCGCGGGTTCATAGGGGCCTACGTAGTCCTGGATGTACGCGACTCCGCCCGGCAGATCGACCTCCATGAGACTGGGCACCACTCCTTGTCCCTCCATAAGGTCGTCGAGAGCTTTGACAGCCAGTTCACGGCCCAGCTCCTGTCGGCCCGAGTCGGCGTCACGATAGATCGCGAGCACATTCAGGTGCAGACCCGATCTGGCGTTGCGCAGCACATGGACGAACTTCGAATAACCCGAGCCGAGCTGGGGACCGATCCGATACAGACAGCCGCGGATGGTTATCCCCTTCCCTTCGTACTCCTCGGGATCGTGCTTGCGCACATCAAGCATCTCCACGACACACCACGCCTACAGCGCCGCTCCGGGCGATAAATCAGCGCCCGACAGCTGGAGGTAGAGCGGAGTTCCGGCGATGTCCGTTCCATCTACACCAAGTAGCGCGAAGACGGTGGACATCCTCATTTGCACCTGGCCGCCGAAGAAGCGGTAGTTGCCCGAATGCAGCAGGAAGGTTCCGTCCGGCTCAGGCCCTTCGCTGAAGAAGCGCAGCGAGCAGTCCAAGAGCAGATCGCGGCCGCCGAACGACGAACGAATTGTTACAATGTCCGCCGCAGTGGGGTTCTCAACCGGTATCTCAATCCGGAAGGGGCCATCGTAAAAGTAGTATGTCCCGCTCTGTCCCGACGAGATGGCTTCTCTGATATCGGGCACGTCGCCGTGGTCCGCAGCTATGGTCAACAGTACGTCCCTGAGCTTCTCGAAATAGGCAAGCTTCACCCTGCGTTCCCGCTGGATCACGTTCTTCCGCCCGTAAGTCATGCTGCCGTTGAACAGGCTGACAATATGGCCGAGGGACAAACCCATGCGGACATCTCGAACACCCGACTGTTCGGAGATCACCTGCTCGGTAAACTCGCTACTGCGCTCCGGATCGAGCTGCCCGTGCAGACTGTCCACCTTGGTTCGCGAAATGTAGCAGATGTAGTCCACGCATCCTCCGGTCACCGATGACGGCCTGCTGATCCTTACGTGATCGTGGGTCTCAACCAGATTCTGCGCGGCTGGCCCAACTACTTCAAGTACGTCGCGATCAGAGGACCGGTTCATATTTGACGTCATTCCTCGAACGCGTTGATCAATGCTGGCACTACGGACAAGACACCGTCGTTTCGACATGGCTGGCTATACCCAAGAGTCTCGGAAATCGGCCGGCCAGCCCCATGCGGAGATGTTTTTGGGGTAGCCGGGATCGATGGTGCCGGGGCCGGTGTCGCCGCGGGTGACCCGGATGTAGCGATCACCGACGAAGAAGTACGTCTTCGGGCCGCTATCCAATGCCGCGTCGATCCCGTTCCTGCCGAAGTTGCCCCAGCCCCATGCGGAGATGTTTCTGGGGTAGCCGGGATCGATGGTGCCGGGGCCGGTGTCGCCGCGGGTGACCCGGATATAGCGATCGCCCGCGAAGAAGTACGTCTTCGGTCCGCTCGACAGCGCAGCGTCGATTCCGCTTGAACCGAAGTCGCCCCAGCCCCATGCGGAGATGTTTCTGGGGTAGCCCGGATCGATGTCGCCCTGGCCGGTGTCGCCGCGGGTGACCCGGATGTAGCGAGTGCCCGCGAAGAAGTACGTCTTCGGTCCGCTATCCAACGCGGCGTCGATCCCACCCCACAGTCCGAATAGGCCTTCGCCGAAGCTGCCCCAACCCCATACAGAGATGTTCGTGGGGTAGCCGGGATCGATGGTGCCGGCGCCGGTGTTGCCGCGGGTGACCCGGATGTAGCGAGTGCCTGCGAAGAAGTATGTCTTCGGCCCGCTCCGCAGTGCCGCCGCCTTCGAACTGGGCAAGCCTTCGTTGGTGTCGTAGAGCGGGGGACCGACCACCGACAGGTCTCTGCAGTTCTTCACAACCTGCTGATTCTCCGGAGGTGCCCACGGCCGCAGCCCGGTGCCACCGGCCCACGGTTGGATACTCGACAGGATCGTCGGGTCGGTCCCCTCGCGACCGTATATCCGGTCCGGATTTTTGCGCCATGCGCGACCCCGCGCGGTCTGCCATTTCGCCCACAGCCTGTCGACATTGGAATGCAGCAGGAACACGAACGGATCGTGGAACGCAAAATGTTGTTGGCCGATGGTTCCACCGATATAGCTGTGCGCGACGTCGTGCGCCATCAGTCGCAGGGCCTCACGCATTCGTGAGAACTGTTCGGCCTCGGCCGCGTCGTTGCCAGTGCCGATGAGGGCGGCATCCGGCGGGACCGCTGGCAACCCGGACCGCACGGCACGCCAGACTCGCTTGTGACCGTTGCCCTCGGTGCTTTCGAAGTCTTGGAAAGGACGTCCCGCATCACCGTTCGCGCTGCCCATGAACTCGGCGGTGAAGAGTCTGGCTCCATCGGCACTCGAGGTCGGATCGGTTGTCCAGTCCCAGTAGTGCAGCGACAGCGAGGGATCAACCTCCCGGAGCAGTCGTTCGAGCCGATTACACAGCTCACGATGCCACGCCAGGAATGCCGGGGTGCCATGCACGTGGGTAGCTTGGTGAATCGCATTCTGCTTGTCCCAGTACGACACACCATCGGGGTATCGCTTCGACGCGCTGAGCGCTATGAACGCATCACGTAATCGGTTGCGCTCAGTCTCGGAAATTTCAGCGACATTGCGCCGGATCAGATCGTTGAGGGCCATCACGCACCTCCTGTGCGGGCGGCTCGGGTGCCTGGGTCCGGAGGGTCCGAATCACCAGGACGAACCGCACCACCGAGCCTTCTCCGCACAGGGACCGAAAGAACGAGTAGTCGCTTACCCGAATCTGTGGTCCGCTGGGTTCTCGACACGGTCCAGCCGCCAGATTCTGGCACCGACTCTCCTGTCGCAGTTCCCTGCTTGTCGGGTCTGGGCGTTCGTTCGGCGTCGACCACCAGGCCTTCGGTGAGTTCGACGGCCGTCGAGGCTGCGCCGCCGACCAATAGCAGGTGGCTGCAGCTAAGAGGGAATCGCGGGACAGTCGGCGAACGTGCTCATAGACCGCCGGTGAAGGACCGGGCGAACTCGGAGATCCGGATCGGCTGTTCCAGGGCTGGGCATCGGGTGTGGTGGACAGCTCATCGATTTATATACCCCCGGGGGTATAACGTGGACCGGGAAAACCTATACCCCCGGGGGTATAGGTTCGGCTTCGGACAAGACCTAGTGCTCGAGAGGTGAAGGAACATGACGGAGACGAAGACAGCGCGGCCGCCGAGCATGGCTGGGCCCGGGCAGACGAGTGCAGGGGTGCTGGCACGTCTGGGGTCCGTGATGGCCGGTCGCGCTCGGGTCGTGTTCGGGATATGGCTGGTGGCGCTCATCGCGCTGGGCTCTGCGGCGCCGAGTGTGTTCAGTTCGTTGGCCGGTGCAGGATGGCAGGCCAACGGTTCGGAATCAGTGCAGGCCAGGGAGTTGGCTCAGGAGCACTTCGGTGGTAATTCCTCGGCGGCGCTGCAGGTCGTAGTGCATTCCGATACCGCGCGGGTCTCCGATCTGCAGATGCAGACAACACTGGGCGAGGTGGCTGCGGTAATCGCCGGTGATTCCCGGTTCGGAGCGATCGTCGACCCGCAACCGGGGATGACGATCAGCCCGGACGGGCACACCGGGATTCTGATCGCGGGGGCGAATGCGTCGACCGATGACATGGTGCGGGCTGTCGACGAGCACAAGGCAGCGTTGACCGCGCTCTCAGGTGACGGCATCGAGGTATATCCGACGGGAGCCTCGGCGTTGTGGAGCGATTTCAACAAGGCCAATCACGACGCGATGATCCAGGCAGAGCTGTTTTCATGGCCGGTCACGCTCCTGATCATGGTGCTCGCATTCGGTTCGCTGGTCGCGGCGGGTTTGCCACTGTTGCTGACGGTGGCCGGGTTGGTGGCCTCGGCTGGTGGGCTGGTGTTGCTGAACCAGGTGACCCCGATTTCGGTGTGGGCGATGAATTTCGCGATGATGTTCGCCCTCGCGCTGGGTATCGACTATGCGCTGTTCATGGTGGCCCGGTTCCGTGATGCACTGAGCCGGACCACTGATGCGCGGCGGGCGGTCGCCGAGACGATGGCCACCGCGGGCAAGGCGGTGGTGTTGTCGGGTTTGACTGTGCTGGTGAGCCTTTCGGCGGTGCTGCTGGTGCCGGCGCCTGCGGTGCGCACGATGGCGGTGGGGATCATGCTCGCGGTCGCGCTCGTGCTGGCCGCGACACTGACGCTGCTGCCTGCCGCGCTCGGCGCGCTCGGGGGCCGGATCAATGCGGCGGCGTTGCCGTATGCGACCCGTCAGCAGCACCGCTCGCCATGGTTCGCCCGGTGGGGCCGGTTGCTGCACGAGCGTCCGTGGCCGTTCGCGATCGCCGGGGCAGGTGTGCTGATCGTGCTGGCGCTGCCGGTGCTCGGGTTGAAGGTCGCGATGCCCTCGATCCAGGTGGTACCCGACGAGGCACCGGTGCGTCAGGGTTATGAGCTGGTCCAGCGCCAGCTCGGTGCCGGTGCGCCCGGCGCGCTACAGATCATCACCCCCGCCGAGCAGGCCGACAGCACCGTCAAGGCGGCGGCCGGCGCCGGAATCGCGATGGTGACGCCCGCGCAACCCGCCGCCGACGATTCCGGGTGGGTCATGATGCAGGCTCTGCCCGACATGGATCCCTCCGACGAGCGCATGGGAACAGTGCTGGAGCAGTTGCGGGATCGCTTGCCCGACCAAGCCCTGGTCGGCGGCGCGCCCGCGGAGAACCTGGATCTGCAGCAGGCCCTGAACGACTATCTGCCGATCGTTGTCTCGGTGATTCTGGTGCTGGGGTTCGTGTTGCTGCTGGTCGCGTTGCAGGCCCCGCTGATCGCCCTCCTGGGGACCCTGGTCAGCCTCGGCTCCACGGCCGCGGCGTTCGGGGTGGCGAAGCTGATCTTCCAGGACGGCCACGGCGCCGGGCTGCTGGGATTCACCCCGCAAGGGTTCCTCGACGGGTGGGGTCCGGTGTTCTTCTTCGCCATGATCTTCGCGATCGCGATGGACTACACCGTGTTCCTGCTGGCAAGCGCCAAAGAACAGTTCGAACGCACCGGGGATGCCCGGACCGCGGCGGTGGAAGGGCTGGCCCATTCCGGGCGGGTCATCTTCGCTGCGGCGGCGGTCATGGTCGCGGTGTTCTTCACCTTCGCCCTCGCCGAGCCGCTGCCGCCGAAGGAAATGGGCATCATCCTCGGTGTCGCGGTCCTGCTGGATGCCCTTATCGTCCGGCTGGTCCTGCTGCCGGTCGTCCTGCGGCTCACCGGGCGCGCGGCCTGGTGGTCACCGGCCTGGATGCGTCGGGTGCTTCCGCGAATCAGTTTCGCCCATCACTGACACACCTGCAGTAATACCCCCGGGGGTATAGTGGGTGGTCGGACGGATATGAAGGAGAATGCCGTGGTCGGCGACGAAGACAGCATTGCCCAGGTTCTCAACCGGCTGCGCCGGGCACACGGACAGCTCGCCGGGGTGATCACCATGATCGAGCAGGGCCGTGACTGCAAAGACGTGGTCACCCAGCTCGCCGCGGTCTCACGCGCCCTGGACCGGGCGGGGTTCAAGATCCTGGCCACCGGGCTCCGTGAATGCCTCGATGAATCGAAAGAGTCCGGTGACCCGTTGACCGTCGCCGAACTCGAAAAACTGTTCCTCGCCCTGGCCTGACCCGGGAACCATCCTGGGCGAGGGCGGATCCGAGAAAGGGAGATCCATGTCGACCTCACCGCTGACCGGCAGAAGCTGGACCATTGCCCGGCTGGTGCCGTTGCTGGCCGGGACCCTGGTCCTGGTCGGCACCGCGGCGGCCGCGACGATATCGGCGTGGTGGCTGATCGTGCCGGCACTGGTGGGAGCCAACCTGCTGCTCTACAGCGCGGTGGGCTGGTGCCCGGCCACGCTGCTCATGCGCCGCGCGGGGATCACCTCGGGCGTCTGCTCACCCGAACTCTCCTGAAATCTTACGCAAGGAAGGTGATTACGTGATGGACATCGCCCTGTCGACCACATTGCACACCGGCTTCGACCGCGCCGTGGAGGCGGTCCGGGAAGCTCTGGCCGAGCAAGGATTCGGCATCCTCACCGACATCGACATGGCGGCCACGATCAAGGCCAAACTCGGCCACGATATGGAGGACTACCGCATCCTCGGCGCCTGCAACCCGCCTCTGGCGCACCAGGCGGTCGGCATCAACCGCCAGATCGGGCTGCTGCTGCCTTGCAATGTCGTCGTGCGCCGCGACCCGCACGACACCGAGCTGATCCACGTCGAAGCCATGAACCCCGAGCTCATGGTCGAGGTCACCAGCGACGCGCGACTGCGCCCGGTCGCCGCGGACGCCGCGGCCCGCTTGGCAGCCGCACTCGAGACTCTCGACCGGCACGCAGGCCCCGGCCCTTCGCAGCGGTGAATGCAGTCGGCGTGCACGCTCAGGGCGAGGCTGCGATTGAAGCCGACATGGACTTCTCGGTCCAGGGCACCGGGTGTAGTGGATCGCGGCCGTGCAAAGTGGAGCGCTCGACGGTGAACCTGGCCGCGGCGGGCGTTGCGGAGTTGATGCATAGGCATCAACTCCGAACGTGTCGGAGGATCGAGCTGCACCTCATCGTCCGCCCCGATCCGGTCCTCGCGCCGCGCACCGTCTACGAGGCCAAGGCCGGTCGCTGGCTTCAACAGTGGCCCGAATTGACCGTCATGCCCTGGCCGACATCGGCACCCACATCTCGAGCAACTTGATATATGCAGACAAACTTCGACAGAACGCAATGTGGCACTCGGCGGTTGTGCCCGCCGTACGGCACCGCTGGTGGCAGGAACATTCGAAACCTGCGCTATCCCTCTTCAGTTGGGTCCGCCAGCATCCGGTAATGCCGAACTATCGCGCATCGCGGTTGGCGCCCTACCTCAGAGATTTCGCGGAGCGACCAGCCCTGATTCGTAGGCCAAGACGACGAGTTGGGCGCGGTCGCGGGCGTGGAGTTTGGTCATAGCCCGGTTGATATGGGTTTTCGCGGTGAGCGGGCTGATGACCATACGGTCGGCGATCTCCTCGTTGGACATGCCTTGGGCGACGAGAGTGACGGCCTCGCGTTCACGGCCGGTCAGTTCGTTCAGCTTCGTCGCATTGTCGGTGCTCAGCGGCTGAGAGACGTACCGGTTGATCAGCCGACGGGTGATCGAGGGTGCGAGCAGAGCATCACCGCGGGCAGCGACGCGAACGGCATGCAGAAAGTCTTCCGGCAGAATGTCTTTGACGAGGAATCCGGCGGCGCCTGCCCGCAGAGCGTGGAAGATGTACTCGTCCAGGCCGTAGTTGGTGAGGATGACAACGTGCACCTCGGCCAATGCGGGGTCTGCCGCGATCTGCCGTGTCGCCTCGATACCGTCGAGGACGGGCATCTGGATGTCGATGAGCGCGATGTCGGGTAGGTACTGGCGAGCCAGAGCCAGGGCCTCGCTTCCGTCGGCGGCCTCGGCCACCACTGTGATGTCGTCTTCGAGGTCGAGCAGAGCCCGGAATCCGCTGCGAATCAATGGCTGGTCGTCGACGAGCAGGACACGGATCATGAGGGATCAACGGGCAGTTCGGCGTGGACGGAGAAGCCGCGTTCTGGCTGGGGCCCGGCGTGCAGGCGCCCGCCGAGAGCTGTGACGCGTTCCTGCATTCCGAGTAGGCCGACACCGTGTACCGCCCCGCTGCCCGGCCGCAATCCACCGTCGTCATCGACGCGCACGATCACCGCGTCGGGGCGGTAGTCGATGCGGACCGAGGCCGTCACGGCGTGTGCGTGCCGGGAGATGTTGGTCAGCGATTCCTGCACGATTCGGTAGACGGTGCGGTCCAGCGCGGCCGGTAACGTCGGGTTTTCTCCTGTGATGGTCAACGTGGCGTCCAAACCCGTTGCGCGAGCACGTTCCACCAGTTCTGGAACGTGGCCGAGTCCGTGCCGAGATGCGTTGACGTCCTCGCGCAGGGCTTCCAATGTCGCGCGAAGTTCCCGGGCAGCTTCCCGGCCGGCTTCCCGGATCGCCAGCAGTGTCTCGGGCACGTGTTCGCCTTTCTTGTGGGCGACGTGTACCGCGGCCTCGGACTGGATCTTGATGACCGAGATCTGGTGAGTGAGCGAGTCGTGCAGTTCCCGTGCGATATGCAACCGCTCCTCGTCCGCGCGGCGTCGTGCGGTCTCCTCGCGGGTGCGTTCGGCTTCTTCGGCGCGCCGCTCGGCTTGGCGCAACGCCTCGCCGGCCGCGCCGGCAGCGACCAGCCAGGCCAGTTGCAGCGCATCGCGTGCATGGGTGAATGCCTCGCCCACAGCCCAGTCGGGGTGGGCGAGCAGCATTGCGAAAGGCAGCGTGAGCACGAGCAGTATCGAACCCGCCACCGCGACCAGCCGCTGCCCGGCCCGGACTGTGGCGTACACCGCGACCAGGAACCCGATCGCGGGGACATCGAAACCGGTGGCCTGATAACCCAACACAGCCGAACCCGACATCGCCAGAACGGCGACAGGAGCCTGGCGGGCCATCGCGAGCGAGAGCCCGGCGATCGTCAACAGCGCATAGCCCAGCACGTCGAGATCGGCAGGGTCACGGTGTGCACTCAGCCCGGTGCCCAGCAGCACGGCCGTGACCGCGACGGCGACCGCCCCGTCCGCGATGTCGATCCGCGCCCTGCTCATGGGTGCACCCTAGCCGCAATCGCATGGCAGCAAATCCGGCGGACAGACGATAAATCGTCTACTACGAACGCAGTAATTCCGCAGCGGCTACGGCAGCTGCGGCAGTCGGCTGCCGCACCGATGGCAGCGCGAATTGTCCACGCCTGCACGATGATCGGCGATGCGATAGGCGGACATGATGAAGCGGAATCGAGCCACCGAACGTTTGAAGGAGCACCCGATGTCCGCCCGCCATCTCCCTGCCGTCGTTGCAACAGCGCTGTTCGCAAGTATCGCGGTTGCTGCACCAGCCACAGCTTCGATCCACCACAGTGCCGCCACCACCGGACTGACCTCCGGTCGACTCGGACCCACCTCGACTGCGCTGCTAGGACTGATCGCCGTGGTATTCGGCGTCCGTGTGTTGGCTCGGGTCGGCCGAAACGGTCCCGGCAACATCCGGAACCAGGCAGTGCTGACGCTGGTCTCAGGGCTGATCAGCCTGGCTCTGGGAAGCTGGTTCGCGGCCACCGCCGAGGGCGGCCCAGGTACCGGCAACGGGATAGTCGGGGCCTGGGCCGCCATGGTGTTCGGATTGGTCGCGCTGGTCCTCGGCGCGCTGGCACTGAACCGATATCGCAGTGTCGACCGCATCGGCTGAGCTCGCGCAGTTCGAGTATTCGACTGCTATCGAGGTCGCTGGGCATCAGCGTGCGGCGGGCGAGGGAGACGAGCGCCTCGAGGACCACGACCGCGAGGCCCAGATCATCGATGCTGTTCTGGCGCCGTGGGCCTGTGCTCGGCGGGTTGGAACAACTCGATCAGATTGCCGGCGGGGTCGGCGAGCAGGATCTGGCTTCCGCCGGGACCGGTGACGGTCTCGGTGCGGAATTCGACGCCGTCGTTCCTGAGGCGGGTGATCTCGGCGTCGAGGTCTTCGACGACGAGGTGGATGCGATTGGCGCCGGGAGTGGCGATGTCGGCGGGGGTGACACGCGCACCGGAACTTGCCGGTCCGGACAGCAAGAGGCGCAATGATCCTCGGATGACGTCGGCGAAGGCGGGTGCGGCGTTGATGTGCACGGTGAAACCGAGATGACCGGTATAGAACGCGATGGCGGCTTCTACGTCATCGACGAGATAGCGGACGCCGACGAATTCGGTGGCTGAGGTCATGGCGCGCTTCCTTTCGAGGGGGTGTCGAGGGTTCCTCCAGTCAGTGGCGCTCTTCGAGCCCGACAGCTTCTCGTAGCCGATCCGCGGCCGCCCGGAGTTCGGGATCAGTGGACGCGGAGGATTCCAGGAGCGCGGCCAATGCCTCGGCGATGACATTGAGTTTCTCTTGCGCGGCCTCGCTCGCGCGGCGGCCGGCGTTTTCGAGCAGCACCACCAACAGCAGCGTGAAAACGCTCGCAACGGTGTGAATGGCAACCTGCCACGTTTTGAGGTCCGTCCACCACGGCAAGCTGATCAGCCACGCCGTGACGATTCCAGCGCAGATGAAGAAGAACGGAGCCTGACTCACGCGCAGTTCCGCCTGTTCGACGAACCGGTCGAAGGGCGAACGGCGGTCACCCCCGCCACGGCTGCGCGCGGCTTCGCTGCGGCGCTCCATCATCGAATTCTAGTCGCATCTACCCCCTGTCGCAGCCGGACTGATATCGCGGTCGGACATTCCTTTATCTGTTCACTTGGACAGATAAAGGGCGTAGTGTTCTGATAGGTGAACGGCAGCACCGTGGCAATGCATATGAGCGACGGGATCGTCGATGCGCCGACGTCGCTGATCTTCGCGGGGATCGCGGCGGTGGGGCTCGGGCTCGCGAGCTGGCGGGCGCGCGCCGAACTCGACGAGCGCGCGGCGCCGATGGCCGGGCTGGTGGCCGCGTTCATCTTCGCGGTCCAGATGGTGAACTTTCCGATCCTGCCCGGTGTGAGTGGGCACCTGCTGGGTGGGGCGCTGGCCGCGATTCTGGTCGGGCCCTACCTCGGGGCGTTGTGCGTGGCGGTGGTGCTGGTCGTGCAGGCGCTGCTGTTCGCCGACGGCGGGCTGACCGCACTCGGCACCAACATCACGAACATGGCCCTGATCGGTGTCGGCGCGGGATACCTCGTCGCTCGGGCCGGGACAGCGTTGCTGCGGCGGCGCAGCGACACGGGGGTGGGTGTCGTGGCATTCGCCGCCGCGTTCATCGGAACCCTGTGTGCCGCGATGGGTTTCGTCGTCGAGTACGCAATCGGCGGGGCCGCGGGTTCCACGGTCGGGGCGGTCGCAGGGTACATGTTCTTCACCCACGCGTTGATCGGGATCGGTGAAGGCATCATCACCGCGATCACCGTGGTGGCGGTGGTGAGCGCACGACCGGATCTGGTCTATGTTCTGCGTGCCGCTGGGCCGGTGTCCACGTCGGCGTCTCCCGTTCGTCTGCGGGTGTCCTTCACCGGTTTCCTGTGGGTGTTCGCCGCGGCCGCGGTGCTCGTCGCCGGCGGGCTGTCCTATGCCGCGAGTTCACAGCCCGACGGGCTCGACGCCACCACCCGACGCGGGTGCACCACGGTCGAGGTGAACGGGGCCGAGGAACTGCACGGTGAGTGCATCGCGCGCAGCGCCGAGGAACACCGGTTCGCCGGTTCTCCGCTGGCGGACTACGCGATCGACGGCAACAGTGATCTGGCCGGTCCGGCGGGCGTGGTCGGCGTCGGGGTCGCCTTCGCCGTGCTGTTCGCGGTGGTCCGGATCGGCCGAAGCGGATCGCGTTCTGGGGGTCGGCGCGATGACGTCGCGGCGCGGTCGGATGCGGAGCCGGAGTAGGTGAGCGCCGCGGTCCACCGGCTGTATCTGGCGGGGAATTCACCGGCGCATCGGGCGCCGACCGAGGTCAAGATCGTGTGCGCGGTGGTTGCGGTGTTCGCGGTCGTGGCGACACCACGAGAGTTGTTGTGGCCGTTCGGCTGTTATGCCTTGGGCTTGGTGGCGCTGTGGCGGTGGTGGGGAATCGGGTTGCGCTGGATCGGGCCGCGTCTGCTCATCGAGTTGCCGTTCGTCGTGTTGGCGGTCCTGCTGCCTTTCGCCGCCGGGGAACCCCGCACCGACATCTTCGGGCTGTCGCTGTCGGTGACCGGCCTCTACGCAGCGTGGGGCATCATCGCGAAAGGCACTATCGGCGTGGGCATCTCACTGACCTTGGCCGCGACGACGAGCGTGCGCTCCTTGCCCGAAGGGCTGACGCGGCTGCACGTGCCCGGCACGATCGTCATGATCGTGGTCCTGATGCTGCGCTATGTCGACGTGCTGGTCGCCGAGGCGGCGCGGATGCGGCTGGCCCGCATCTCCCGCGGCGACGACCCACACACCCTGCGCCAAGCCGGTGCGACCGCACGCGGCGCGGGCACCCTGTTCCTGCGATCCTACGAACGCGGCGAACGGGTCCACCTGGCCATGCTGTCGCGCGGATTCGACGGCACCGTGCCCGATGTCGGCACCCCGCCCGCCACCGGCAGGCAGTGGCTGCTCGGCTGCCTGCCCGCGGCCGCCGCGATCGCTGTCTGCGCGGGTGCTTGGATGGTGCGGTGACCGAACCGACGGCGCCGGCGGTGCGTGTGGTCGAGCTGACCTTCGCCTATCCCGACGGGACCGGCGCACTGAACGGGGTGAATCTGCAGATCGCGCCGGGGGAGCGGGTGGCCGTCCTCGGGCCCAACGGCGCGGGCAAATCCACCTTGATGCTGCACCTGAACGGGGTGCTCACCGCCACATCGGGGCAGGTGCACATCGGCGGTATGCGGCTGGACCGCAACAGTGTTCGCGCCATCCGGCAGCGGGTCGGGGTCGTGTTCCAGGACCCCGACGACCAACTGTTCATGCCGACCGTGGAACAGGATGTCGCGTTCGGTCCCGCCAACTTCGGTGTCCGCGGCGAAGCCCTCGCCGAACACGTCCGCGAGGCGCTCGCCGCGGTAGGGATGACCGACAGGGCCGGGCGTTCACCGGCGCACCTGTCGCTCGGGGAACGCCGCCGCGCCGCGCTGGCCACGGTGCTGTCGTGCCGACCGGAGGTCCTCGTTCTCGACGAACCGGCCGCCAACCTCGATCCGGTGGCACGTCGCGAGCTGGCCGAGATCCTGCTGTCGCTGCCCACCACCATGCTCGTGGTGACCCACGATCTGCCCTACGCGCAACGGATCTGCGAGCGGGTCGTCATCCTCGACGCCGGTGAAGTCGTCGCCGACGGCCCCACCGCCGACATCCTCGGCGATGCCGCGCTGCTCGCCGAACACCGACTCAGCTGAGCGTTCATCCGTCGGCCGGCCATCGCGTCGGAGGGTTGCCCAGGAGTAACCTGAGCGGTGGGTTCCTCCCTCGACGAACCGAGACTGCGATGCACGAAATGGCGATCACCCAGAGTGTCATCGACGCCGTGTGCGAACACGCGGCGGGAGCACGGGTGCACAGCGTGCTGCTGGAAGTGGGCGTGCTGTGCGCGGTCGTTCCGGAGGCGATGCAGTTCTGCTTCGAGCTCGCCGCCGAGGAAACCCTGGCCGAGGGCGCGAGCCTCGAGATCGACGTGGTGCCCGGCCGGGCGGGCTGTCGAAGCTGTGGCGCCGAGTTCACCGTGCTCGAGCCGATCGCCCTGTGCGAGTGCGGCAGCGCCGATGTCGAGATCAGAGCCGGGCACGAACTCCGAATCCGCTCGATGGAAGTGAGCCGAGAATGTGCGCAACCTGTGGATGTGGCGACGACGACGCCGCGGTGATCACCCTCCCGCACGAGCACGAGCACGAGCACGAGCACGGCCACGAGCACGAGCCGCACCGGCACAGTCATGGTCACGGCGATGATCACGTGCATCTGCCGGTCACCGAGACCATCACCCTCGAGCAAAAGGTTCTGGCCAAGAACGACCTGTTGGCCCAGCGAAACCGGGACTGGCTCGCCGCCCGCGACATCTTGGCGCTGAACATGACCAGCTCACCCGGCGCGGGCAAGACCACCCTGCTCGAGCGCACGATCCGCGAGTCCACCGAGATACCGATCGCGGTGATCGAGGGTGACCAGGCGACCCTGCTCGACGCCGAGCGGATCGGGGCGACGGGCTGTCGGGTCGTGCAGATCAACACCGGCGCGGGCTGTCATCTCGACGCCGACATGACCTACCGCGCGCTCGAGTCCCTCGATCCCGCCCCCGGCACCCTGCTGTTCATCGAGAACGTCGGCAACCTGGTGTGCCCGGCCCTGTTCGACCTCGGTGAACGCGGCAAAGTCGTGGTGATCTCGGTGACCGAGGGCACCGACAAGCCGCTGAAGTATCCGCACATGTTCGCCGCGGCGTCTCTGGTCCTCGTCAACAAGATCGATCTGCTGCCCTATGTGGACTTCGACCTGGACAAATGCCGGGAATACGCGGCGTCGATCAACCCGCACGCGCAGATCCTGCCCCTCTCGGTGACCAGCGGTTCCGGCATGGCGCAGTGGTACGACTGGCTCCGGCGGCAGCGGTCAGCAACTATTGAGGATCACTCACCAGCGACATAGACTTGCGTGATCAGGATCACACCGCAGGTTCCCGCGAGCCTGCGATGCCCCGCTTCAGAAAGTGGCGCAGCCCATGCCTACCCAGGAAGCAATCAAAGCAGAACAGGCCCTGATTCACGTGCTGTGGATCAACGCCGGCCTCAGTTGTGACGGTGATTCGGTCGCGCTGACCGCCGCGACGCAGCCCAGTATCGAGGAGATCGCGCTCGGCGCTCTTCCCGGGCTCCCGCAGATCGCGGTGCACTGGCCGCTGATCGATTTCGAATGCGGTCCCACCGGCGGCGCCGACGATTTCCTCGAATGGTTCTTCAAAGCCGACCGGGGTGAACTCGAACCGTTCGTGCTCGTGGTGGAAGGCTCCATCCCGAACGAACAGCTCCACGAGGAGGGCTACTGGTGCGGCTTCGGCAACGATCCCGCCACCGGACAGCCGATGACGACCAGTGAATGGCTCGATCGGCTGGCCCCGAAGGCCACCGCGGTGGTCGCGGTCGGCACCTGTGCCACCTACGGCGGCATCCACGCCATGGCGGGTAACCCCACCGGCGCGATGGGTGTGCCCGACTACCTCGGCTGGGACTGGAAATCCAAGGCCGGGATCCCGATCGTGTGCGTGCCCGGTTGCCCGGTCCATCCGGACAACATGTCCGAAACGCTGACCTACCTGCTCTACATGGCCACCGGACAGGCCCCGATGATTCCCCTCGACGAGGCGCTGCGCCCGAAATGGTTGTTCGGCGCCACCGTCCACGAAGGCTGTGATCGAGCGGGTTACTACGAGGAAGGCGACTTCGCCGACGAGTACGGCTCCCCGAAATGCATTGTGAAACTGGGATGTTGGGGCCCGGTGGTCAAATGCAACGTCCCCAAGCGGGGCTGGATCAACGGCGTCGGTGGCTGCCCGAATGTGGGCGGCATCTGCATCGGCTGCACCATGCCGGGATTCCCGGACAAATTCATGCCGTTCATGGACGAGCCGCCCGGCGGCAAGATCTCCTCGACGGCATCAGGGCTGTACGGGTCGGTGATCCGCAGTCTGCGCCATATCACCGGACGCACGGTGGACAAGGAGCCGCGATGGCGGCACAAGGGCGAGAAGCTGGAATCCGGCGCCACCCGCACCTGGTAGGAGGCGATTGGAATGACTGCCATCATCCCCGAGCCGTCACACAAGCGGATCGATCCCGACAGCCTGGTCGAAATGGCCTGGGACCCGATCACCCGCATCGTCGGCAGCCTGGGAATCTATACCAAGATCGATTTCGAGAACCGTGAAGTGGTCGAGTGTCACAGCACCTCGTCCATCTTCCGCGGCTACTCGATCTTCATGCGGGGCAAGGATCCCCGCGACGCGCATTTCATCACCAGCCGCATCTGCGGGATCTGCGGCGACAATCACGCCACCTGCTCGTGCTACACCCAGAACATGGCCTACGGGGTGAAACCGCCGCACCTGGGCGAGTGGATCGTCAATCTCGGTGAGGCCGCCGAATACATGTTCGACCACAACATCTTTCAAGAGAATCTGGTCGGTGTGGATTTCTGCGAGAAGATGGTCGCCGAGACCAACCCCGGCGTCCTCGCGCAGGCCGAGACCACGCTCGCGCCGCATTCGGACGCGCACGGCTATCGCACCATCGCCGACATCATGCGCGCGCTCAATCCGTTCACCGGCGAGTTCTACCGCGAGGCGCTGCACGTCAGCCGCTACACCCGTGAGATGTTCTGCCTGATGGAGGGCAGGCACGTGCACCCGTCGACGCTGTATCCCGGCGGTGTGGGAACCGTCGCGACGATCCAGCTGATGACCGATTACATGACGCGCCTGATGCGCTACGTCGAATTCATGAAGAAGGTCGTGCCGATGCACGACGATCTCTTCGACTTCTTCTACGAGGCGCTGCCGGGCTACGAACAGGTCGGATTGCGGCGCACCCTGCTGGGTTGCTGGGGCTCGTTCCAGGACCCCGAGGTGTGCAATTTCGAGTACAAGGACATGGAGGAGTGGGGTCGGCGGATGTTCGTCACCCCCGGCGTGGTCGTCGACGGGAAACTGGTCACGACGTCCCTGGTCGACATCAATCTCGGCATCCGAATCCTTTTGGGCAGTTCGTATTACGACGACTGGAACGACCAGGAGATGTTCGTGAAGACCGACCCGCTCGGCAATCCGGTCGACCGGCGTCACCCCTGGAACCAGCACACCAACCCCAAGCCGCAGAAGCGCGACATGGACGACAAGTACAGCTGGGTGATGTCGCCGCGCTGGTTCGACGGCACCGACCATCTGGCCCTCGACACCGGCGGCGGCCCGCTGGCCCGGCTGTGGTCGACGGCGCTGGCCGGGCTCGTCGACATCGGCTACGTGAAGTCGACCGGACACAGTGTGCAGATCAACCTGCCCAAGACCGCGTTGAAGGGCCCGGTCAGCTTCGAATGGAAGATCCCCGCGTTCGGCAGCAACACCATCGAACGCAACCGCGCCCGCACCTACTTCCAGGCCTACGCCGCGGCCAGTGCGCTGCACTTCGCGGAGCAGGCGCTCGTGGAGATCCGGGCGGGACGGACCAAGACGTGGGAGCACTTCGAGGTACCGGACGAGAGCATCGGCTGTGGGTTCACCGAGGCGGTGCGCGGGGTCCTGTCCCATCACATGGTGATCAGGGACGGCAAGATCGCGAACTACCACCCGTATCCGCCGACGCCGTGGAATGCCAACCCCCGCGACAGTTTCGGCACGCCGGGACCCTACGAGGACGCGGTGCAGGGCCAGCCGATCTTCGAGGCGAACGACCGCGAGCACTTCAAGGGCATCGACATCATGCGCACCGTGCGCAGCTTCGATCCCTGCCTGCCGTGTGGTGTGCACATGTACCTCGGCAACGGCAAGTCGCTGGAGAAACTCCACTCGCCGACCCAGACACTCACCGGGGAGTAACGGTGATGCCGGATCGTCCGGGGGAGCACGACGAGGCGGCGTTCGACCCAGACCGGTGGCGCGGCGCAGGCGACCGGATCGAGACCCTGCTGGACGCGAGTTCGGCGGGTGGCGTCGTCGCTCGCGAGCGCGCCGAGCAGCTGGTGCGTGAGGTCGCCGACCTCTACGGTGCCGGGCTGGCACGCGTGCTCGAACTGGTCGATGGTGACGTTCGTGAGCAGCTCGTCGCCGACGATCTGGTCGCGAGTCTGCTGCTGGTGCACGGCCTGCATCCGCACGACGTCGACACTCGCGTCCGCGCTGCTCTCGACAGCGTGCGCCCCTACCTGGGCTCCCATGGTGGTGACGTGGAACTGCTCGGCGTGGCCGACGGCGTTGTCCGGCTCGAACTGTCGGGAAGTTGTCGCACCTGCCCCTCGTCGTCGGTGACCCTGGAACTGGCGGTAGAGGACGCGGTACGTGCCGCCGCGCCGGAAATCGCATCGATCGAAGTGGCTGCTGCGCAACCGGAATCGGCGGATGCCTTGATCTCCGCCGATTCGTTGTTCGCCCGGGTGCACGCCGACGCCCACCCGGTCGAGGCGCAGCACGGGAGCTGGATAGCGGTTCCGGAGCTGGGGGAACTCGGTGCGGGCGAGGTCGGCGGCTTCGTCATCGGCGGGCAGACCGTGCTCGCCTGCCGGGTCGGTGATGATCTGTTCGTCTACCGCGATCACTGCCCCGCCTGCGACCACTCGCTCGCCGGCGCGGCACTGCATCGTCGGATGGGTTTCCCGGTCGGTGACGCCGTACTGCGCTGCCCGACCTGCCGGGCGCACTACGACGCCGTCCACGCCGGTGCCAGAGTCGACGGCGAAGGACACCTGGAACCACTGCCCGTGCTCGTACGCGCCGGGGAGCTCTCGGTGGCCGTGCCCGTGGGGGTGGCCGGATGAGTTCTGGGCTGGGAGTGCTGCGCCGCCTCACCGTCGACCGCAAACCCGCCGTCCCGGCGGGCGAGCGGTGTGAGATGTGCGCCGAGGCCATCGCCGAAGAGCATCAGCACGTGGTGAATGTCGAAGGGCGCCAACTGTTGTGCGTGTGCCGGGGCTGCTACCTGCTGTTCACCGACCAGAACGCGGTCCTGCGGTACCGCGCGGTGCCCGACCGCTACCTGCGCTTCCCGACCTTCACCATCGGCCACGGTGAATGGGACGCACTCGAGATCCCGGTGGGCCTGGCGTTCTTCTTCGAGAACTCGGCGCTGGGCCGCACCGTCGCGTTCTATCCGGGACCGGCGGGCGCCACCGAATCCGAGCTGCCCCTCGACCAGTGGCGCACCCTGCTCGACCGGCACCCCGAGATCGATGTCGCGGTCCCCGACGTCGAAGCACTGATGATCCGGGTCCCCGAGCGCGGCACCGCCGAGGCGGCTTGCCTGCTGCTGCCCATCGACACCTGCTACGAATTCGTCGGCCGGATGCGGATGCTGTGGCGCGGATTCGACGGCGGTCAGGATGTGCACCGGTATCTCGACGAGTTCTTCGCCACGGTCTCGGCGCGTGCGCGACCAGGTGGTGCGTGATGTGCCCGGCCTACTCGACGACTTTCGCGGTGCTCGACATCGCGCCGGAGCCCTACGCCGCCACACCGACGCTGTCGGCCCGGATCGGCATCGCGGCGCTCGGTGAGGAACCGGTGCACGCCATCGCCCTGCGCGCACAGGTGCGGATCGAACCGCACCGCCGTAGCTATACCGACGAGGAGAGCGCGGGCCTGGTCGACCTGTTCGGCCCACGCGAACGCTGGCGCGACACCCAGCGCTCCTTCCTCTGGATGCACTGCGCCACCATGGTTCCCGGCTTCCACGGCGGCGCCCAAGTGGACCTGCCGATGCCGTGCACCTACGACTTCGAGGTGAGCGGCGCCAAATACCTGCACGCCCTACGGGAGGGAACAGTGCCGCTGATCTTCCTGTTCAGCGGCACTGTCTTCATCCGGGGCGCCACGGGTTTCGCGGTGCAGCAGATTCCCTGGGACCGGGAGGACAAGTTCGCGATGCCGGTCTCGGTCTGGGACGACCTGATGGCCACGAACTTCCCGAACTCGGGCTGGGTGCGGTTGCACCGCGAGACTCTCGACGCCCTCGCCGCGTACAAATCCAGCCACGGGATGCTCGGCTTCGACGACGCGGTACTGCGCCTGCTCGACACCGCCGAGGAGGACCCATGAGCATCGAGCTGACCAGGTCGCAGGCCAGGGCTCGCGCGGTCGCCGACGCGGTGCTCTACGAGGGCTACCTGCTGTACCCCTACCGGGCGAACTCGCGAAAGAACCAGTCGCGCTGGCAGTTCGGTGTCCTCGGCCCCACCGGGGCGGCCGCGGCCGGACTCGGCGAGGAACCGCAACTGTCGGCGCAATGTCTGCTCGACGCGGGGGAGTCCGCCTCGGTCACGCTGACCGTACGGTTCCTGCAGTTGCAGCGCCGGACCGTCGAGGATGCCGGGCACACACCGGTCGCCGAGCTCGTCGCCGAAGGCCGATCGTGGATCAGCTGGGACGAGGCGGTCGAGTGCGAACAGGTGATCGGTCCGCTGCCGCTGACCGATTCGACTGCGCGGCTGACGATTCCGGCCGGCACCGACCACGAGGCGATCCCCGGCCCCGACGGTGCACCGGCCGGACGACTGGTCCGACACCGCGCGCACCTCGACGGGGAAGTCGAGTTGACCGTGGACCGTGACGAGCGCTTTCTGCGCCTGAGTGTCACCCTCCGCAACACCGGCACCCCCGCGACCGACCAGCACGACGCCATCGCCCGCTCCCTGATCGGCGCGCACGTCATCGCCGAAACCGAAGGCGCCCGGTTCGTTTCCCTGCTCGAACCGCCGCCCGACGCCGAAGCGGCCGTCGCCCGATGCTCGCAGCACCGGTGTTTCCCGGTGCTGGCCGGGCCACCCGGTGACCACAGCATCGTGCTGATCTCGCCCATCATTCTCTACGACCACCCCGAGATCGCCGAGCAGAGCGAGGGGCCACTGTTCGACTCCACCGAGATCGACGAGATCCTCACCTTGCGCGTGATGACCATGACCGACGAGGAGAAGGCCCAGGCCCGCGCGACCGACGAGCGGGCGGCGCAGATCATCGACCGCTGCGACGCGATGACACCGGAGACATTGCAGCAGCTGCACGGTGTCCTGCGGAACCCGCACGCCGAGCAGGCCGCGCTGATCCCTGAGGTACCCGACGGTGTCGACTGGTGGGACCCGTTGGCCGACAACGCTGTTCGCCCCGATGTCGACGCGATCATGGTCGGCGCGGTCCGGGTCCGCAGCGGGACAAGGGTGCGTTTGCATCCGTCTCGGCGCGCCGATGCCCACGACCTGTTCTACGACGGGCGCACCGCCAAGGTCGTCTCGGTGCACGCCGATGTCGACGGGCAATCCCACGTCGGTGTGGTCATCGAGGACGACCCCGCCGCCGACCTGCACGAATGGTACGGCCGGTACCTGTATTTCGCCCCGGAGGAGATCGAACCACTCGACAGCCCACGAGAATGAGAGAAGAGGTCGATCATGACGACGATAGGAATGTTCGCGGTGGCGGTGGCCGCCGTGGTGGCTGTGGCCGCCGCGGTGCTCGGCGTGCGTTCGATACCGGATGTCCAGCGCTATCTGAAGATCCGCCGGATGTGAGATGACGGCGCGAGTGCTCGTGGCGGGGATCGGCAACATCTTCCTCGGCGACGACGGTTTCGGACCCGAAGTGGTGCGGCGACTACCGCCGCACGGCGAGACCGTGCGCGTGGTCGACTACGGCATCCGTGGCATGCACCTGGCCTACGACCTGCTCGATCCGTGGGACGCGCTGGTGCTCGTCGACGCCGTCCCCGACCGCGGCGCACCCGGTACTCTCGCGGTCTTCCACGCCGAACCCGACCCAGCGGGCGCGGCGCAGCTCGACGCGCACGCCATGAACCCCGACGCCGTGTTCGCGAGCGTTCGCGCGCTGGGCGGAACCCTGCCACCGACCGTCGTCGTCGGCTGCCAGGTCGACTCGGTAGAGGAAGGCATCGGCCTGTCCGGCCCGGTAGGTGCCGCGGTCGATCCTGCCGTCGAGGCGGTCGCAGCGGTTCTCGCGCGATTGGTCGCCGATCCGACCGCGATGGTCGCCGACTCGCACGGGCCCGTCGCGCCGTCGAACCGATCGGAGGGGTGAACCATGTGCCTCGGCATCCCCGGACAGGTCGTGGAGATCCTCGACGGATACCACGGGCAACTCGCCCTGGTCACGGTCTCCGGCGAGAACCGCAAGGTGAACATCGGTCTGCTGGAAGAGGATCCGGTGCATCCCGGGGACTGGGTGATCATCCACATGGGTCTGGCGGTCGAGAAGACCGACCAGGCCGGCGCCGCCACCGCACTGGCCGGGCTGAATCTGCTCGGACGAGGCGAACAATTATGACCGCCGACCGGCAACGTCGGCGCCTCGTGGTTCGCGGGGTGGTGCAGGGCGTCGGTTTCCGGCCCTTCGTCTACACGACCGCCGCGGAACTGTCCCTGTCCGGGGCGGTGGCCAACGACAGCTCCGGGGTGATCATCGAGATCGAAGGCGGCCGCGCCGATCTGGACGAGTTCGCGCGACGCCTGCGCGAGCGCCCACCGCCGTTGGCCGTCGTCGAATCGGTCGACCAGACCACCGTCGAGTTGCGCGGCGGCACCGGATTCCGTATCGCCGACACCACCCGCGACGGTGGCGGCCGCACCCTGGCTTCACCCGATGTCGCGATCTGCGCGGACTGCGCCACCGAATTGGCCGATCCCACCGACCGGCGCTATCGCCACCCCTTCATCAACTGCACCAACTGCGGACCCCGATTCACCATCATCGCCGAACTGCCCTACGACCGGTCCCGCACGTCGATGGCCGACTTTCCGATGTGCGCCCACTGCGCCGCCGAATACACCGACCCCGCCGACCGCCGCTTCCACGCCCAGCCCATCGCGTGCCCGGACTGCGGCCCGCGTCTGTCCTACCTCGGTCCTTCCGGCTCATCGGCCGAGGGGCCGCTGGACTCGGCGCGAAACCTGTTGCGCGAGGGCGGGATTCTCGCGGTCAAAGGCATCGGCGGTTACCACCTCGCCTGCGATGCCACGAACGAGCGCGCCGTGGCCACCTTGCGGGGCCGAAAGCGGCGAGGCGACAAGCCTTTCGCCGTCATGGTTCCCGACCTCGGCACCGCGCGCACGATCGCGGAGGTCGACGACACCGCCGCGTTACTGCTCACGGGCCCCCAACGCCCGATCGTCCTGCTCGCCCGCAGGGCCCCCGTCCGCATCCCCGCCGAAGCGGCATCCGATGCCGACCCGCACGACATGCTCGATCGCGACACCATCGAACTGGCCCCTTCGGTCGCGCCCCGCAACCCCGACCTGGGCGTCCTGCTCGCCTATACACCGCTGCACCTGCTGCTGTTCGGCTTGTCGGGCGACCGGCCCGTCCCGCGGGTGCTCGTGATGACCTCCGGCAATCTCGGTGGCGAACCGATCTGTTTCGACGACGAGGACGCCCGCACCCGCCTGGCCGCCCTCGCTGACGGCTGGCTGTCGCACGACCGCCGCATCCTGACGCCCTGTGACGATTCGGTCGTGCGCGTGGTCGACGGTGTCGAGCTGCCGCTGCGCCGCTCCCGCGGGTATGCGCCGCTCCCGCTGACCCTGCCGGTCCCGGTGCCGCCGACGCTGGCTGTCGGCGCGGACCTCAAGAACACCTGCGCGGTCGGCGAGGGCCGCTACGCCTGGCTCAGCCAGCACATCGGCGACATGGACGACCTGGCCACCCTGCGCGCCTTCGGCTTCGCCGCCGAGCACCTCGCGGAACTGACCGGGGTGTCGCCCACCCAGCTCGTCACCGACGCGCACCCGCGCTACCGCTCCACCACCTGGGCGCGCACCCACGCCGAAGGCCGTCCGGTCCACACCGTCCAGCACCACCACGCGCACATCGCCGCGGTCATGGGCGAACACGGACTCGGCGCCTCGGACACGGTCACCGGGATCGCGTTCGACGGCACCGGATTCGGACCCGACGGCGCCATCTGGGGTGGTGAAGTCCTGGCCGCCGGCTACAAGGGCTACCGACGGCTCGCGCACCTGAAATACGTGCCGCTCGCGGGTGGGGACGTCAGCGTGCACCGGCCCTACCGGATGGCGCTTGCACATCTGTGGTCGGCCGGACTGGACTGGTCGGACACGATCGCCTCGGTCGCCGCCTGTCCCGCCGACGAACGCGCGGTGCTGGCACACCAGTTCGGCTCCGGCTTCGGGTGTACCCCGACGTCGAGCATGGGACGGCTCTTCGACGCCGTGTCCTCGCTGGCCGGGGTTCGCCACGCCGTCGACTACGAAGCCCAGGCCGCGATCGAACTGGAGGCCCTCGCGCGCGCCGCGGATCCCGGCTCGCGCACCTACCGGTTCGGCCTCGATCACACCGCGGACCCGGCGGTGATCGACCCGGCCCCGGTCGTGGCGGCAGTGGTCACCGACGCCGTTCACGGCGTCCCGGCCGCCGTGATCGCCGCGCGCTTCCATCACGCCGTGGCGGCGCTGGTCCTGGACCTGGCTCTGGATTTCGCACCCCACCCGACGACCGTCGCGCTCTCGGGTGGGGTGTTCCAGAACGCGTTGCTGCTCTCGGCAGCACGCACCGCGCTGCGCGACAACGGATTCCACGTCATCACCCATCGCCGACTGCCGCCCAACGACGGTGGTCTCGCGTTCGGACAACTACTCGCCGCCGGTGCGGGTTGAGCGAAAGGAGAGCAGCGATGTGCCTGGCAGTCCCGGGAAAGGTGCTCAGCCTGCACGAACGCGACGGCACCATGATGTCGGTCGTCGACTTCGGCGGCGTGCACAAAGACGTGTGCCTGGAATACATTCCGGACGCGGCGATCGGCGACTACGTAGTGGTCCATGTCGGTTTCGCCATCCAGCGCCTCGACGAGGAATCGGCATTGCGCACACTGGCCGAATTCGAGCACCTCGGTGTGCTCAACGAGGAGTTCGGCGACGGGTTCGCCCTCGCCGCCAGACAATCCGGGCTCCCCGATCCCACGGCAGAACCGGCAGCGACCGACTCCGGCGCCGGCGACGACACGGAGGTGACGTCATGAAGTATCTCGACGAATTCAGTGATCCCGACCTGGCGAAGAAGTTGCTCGATCAGATCCGCGGGGCCACCTCCCAGCGGTGGGCCATCATGGAAGTCTGCGGCGGACAGACTCATTCGATCATCCGCCACGGCATCGACCAACTGCTGCCCGACGAGATCGAGATGATCCACGGCCCCGGCTGCCCCGTGTGCGTCACCCCGCTCGAGGTGATCGACAAGGCGCTCGAGATCGCCGCGCAGCCCGGGGTGATCTTCTGCTCCTTCGGCGACATGCTCCGGGTGCCGGGAAGCGAACGCGATCTGTTCCGGGTCAAGAGCGAAGGCGGTGATGTGCGAGTGGTGTACTCGCCACTGGACGCGCTCACCATCGCCAGGCAGAACCCGGATCGGCAGGTGGTGTTCTTCGGCATCGGCTTCGAAACCACCGCACCGGCCAACGCGATGACCGTCTATCAGGCCAAACGGCTGGGCATCGAGAACTTCTCGCTGTTGGTCTCGCACGTGCTCGTTCCGCCCGCCATCGCCGCGATCATGGAATCGCCGAAGTGCCGGGTCCAGGGCTTCCTGGCCGCCGGACATGTCTGCAGTGTCATGGGCACCGAGGAGTACCCGCCGCTGGCCGACAAATACGGAGTGCCGATGGTGGTCACCGGCTTCGAGCCCCTCGACATCCTGGAAGGTATCCGGCGCACCGTGACCCAGCTCGAGGACGGCAGACACCAGCTCGAGAACGCCTATCCCCGTGCGGTCCGCGCCGAAGGCAATCCGGCTGCGAAGACGATGCTCACCGACGTCTTCGAAGTCACCGACCGCGCCTGGCGCGGCATCGGGGTGATCCCCGACAGCGGCTGGCGGCTCTCGGAACGCTACCGCGCCTACGACGCCGAGCACCGGTTCGCGGTCACCGACCTGCACACCGCCGAGTCCTCGATCTGCCGCTCCGGCGAGGTCCTCCAGGGACTGATCAAGCCGCACGAATGCGCCGCTTTCGGCAAACAATGCACCCCACGAAACCCCTTGGGAGCCACGATGGTCTCCTCCGAAGGTGCCTGCGCGGCCTACTACCTGTACCGACGCCTCGACCTGCCCGCGGAGGTGGCTCATGCGTGAGGACAACGCGGCGACCGGCCTCGACATGGACAGCTGGGTGTGCCCGATGCCGCTGCGCGACTCACCGACCATCGTGATGGGCCACGGTGGCGGGGGAGCGATGTCGGGCGAGCTGATCGAGCACCTGTTCCTGCCCGCGTTCGGCTCCGCCGCCGAAGCGGGCATGGGTGATTCGGCGGTGCTCACCCTCGACGGCGTGCGCTTGGCGTTCTCGACCGACTCCTTCGTCGTCAAACCGCTGGCCTTCCCCGGCGGGTCGATCGGGGACCTGGCCGTCAACGGCACCGTCAACGATCTGTCCATGGCAGGCGCGCGGCCGATGGTGCTGTCCACGGCGTTCATCCTCGAAGAAGGCACCGCACTCGCCGAGATCGCCAGGGTCGCCGAGGCTGTCGGTACTGCCGCGCTCGCGGCCGGGGTCAAGCTGGTCACCGGCGACACCAAGGTCGTCGACTCCGGCCACGGCGACGGCATCTTCATCAACACCGCGGGCATCGGCATCATCGACGCCGGCGTCGACATCCGCCCGCAGCGCGCCCGTCCCGGTGACGTCGTGATCGTCAGCGGTGACATCGGGGTGCACGGCGTCGCCGTGATGAGCTGCCGGGAGGGCCTCGAATTCGGCACCACCGTCTGTAGCGACACCGCCCCGCTCAACGGCCTGGTCGCCGCGATGCTGGCCACCGGCGCCGATGTGCACGTGCTGCGTGACCCGACCCGCGGCGGGGTCGCGGCGACGCTCAACGAGATCGCGGGTGTCGCGAAAGTCGGTGTGGCACTGGATGAACGGAAGTTGCCCGTCCCGGACGCGGTCCGGGACGCGTGTGGGCTGCTCGGGCTCGATCCGATGTATGTCGCCAACGAGGGCAAGCTGGTCGCCTTCGTCTCCTCCGAGGATGCCGACCGGGTGCTCGCGGCGATGCGCGCGCATCCGCTGGGTGCTCGTGCCGAAGCCATCGGTGTGTGCGTCGAGGACCATCCGGGCATGGTGGTCGCCCGCACCGCCCTCGGCGGTACCCGGGTGGTGGATCTGCCTGCCGGAGAACAACTGCCGCGGATCTGCTGACAGGAGGCGCGATCATCGACGGGACCGAGATGTTCGCCCGCTACGCCTACGCGCCCAACCGGCTCGGCTACTGCGGTCCCGCCGACGCGCGGGCGCTGCACAACGGCTCGGCCGCCGATATCCGCGCGCTGGCCCGCCAGTTCTCCGGAGCCTGGCCCTACCTGCGGGCGATGTCGAGACTGACCGGCATCGCCGATCCGCTCGACGCGCGCCTCGTCGAGTCCTATTGGCTCGGTGGCGGGATCGGCGCCGACCTCGACGCCGGCGCGTTCACCACCGAACTGCTCGCGATCATCGCGCCGATGGCCGGACACTACTGGTCGTATCTGAACACCGATCTCGCCGAGGAAGCCGCCGCCAACCACGGATTCCACGTGTTCGGCGTGTATCCGTGGACCCGCCTGCTGGGACGTGGCGCCGACGAGCACCCGATCCGCATCCTGGACAGTTGCCGTATCACCTGGGGCACCGTGGTGGCTCGCGAAGGCGGGGCTGCTTCCGTCCGCTGTCGGCGGTTGGTCTCGGACGGTCCGCTGCTGCGGTTGTCCGGTCCAGCGCTATGGCGCGCCGAGGTCGACGACGATCACCTCGCGACGGAGGTGGCCGTCGGTGACCAAGTCGCCGTGCATTGGGGGCGCGTGTGTGGCCGCCTCGATTCCGATCAGACGCGGGCACTGGCCACCAGTACCGCGCGGCAGCTGCGGGTGACCAATCGCCGGTTGGCCGACACCGCGCGTGCCGCTCTGCGATAGAGAGCATCGACGGGTCGAATCGCATGCGGTGGCTACCGAGCTCGGGATCAGCCGAACGACCAGCTACCGAGGATCCCTCGTCCGCCTCGGCGAGAGCTTCCTGTACGGCAGTTGGTTCGGTTGCGCTCTGGATTTCCGATATCGCCTCAGTTACGTTGCCGCATCGTTGCGACGACGGCGTTCGTCCTGGACGGTGTGTGGGGCGGCGGACCCGTAGGGTCGGTCTCGCCGAGATCGTCTGGAGCCGAGGAGGCTGGTGGGTATGCCCAAGTACTTATGGCGAGTCAGCTATCTCCAAGAGGGGGCACAAGGTCTATTGGCACAGGGCGGTAGTGCGCGCCGTGCGGCCATCACGGAGATGGTGGAGAGCGTGGGTGGTCGGGTGGAAGCTTGTTATTTCGCGTTCGGCGAGGACGACTTGTTCGTCATCGGTGATGTCCCGGACGATGTCTCAGCCGCAGCGCTCGCGATTCGAACTGCGGCCGCTGGTGCCGCCGTGTCGCACACAGTGGGTCTGCTCAGCCCCGAGCAGATCGACGAAGCGATAGCTAGGGACGTTACCTACCGGCCGCCGACGTAAGTTCCGCCGCGTGACGATCACGTTCTGCTCAGCACGACCACGATGCTCCGGGTGGTAGCGGGAAGCATGATCTGAGCGCGACGTGCCGACCAGCCTTGTGCGCGTCGATGCCGACCAAGCGGGCGCGCCCGCGTAGCAGTCCCACTGCGCGAGACTTCGAAGCTGCGTGGCTCAGTCCGCTGTTAGCGTGCGAGAGATGAAACGTGTTACTGCATCGCTCGTCGTCGGTGTCGCGGCCGCGCTCCTAGCGCCATTGCCCGCCGCGGACGCCGACACCGGTTCGTCGTCTTTGTCCGGCGGCGGTTCGTCCTCGTTGTCAGGCAATCAGTCCGAATTGCCGCCGTACGCGCAGTGGATCGGCGAGATCACCCCCGTCGTGGCCGAGGCGAAGACCTACCTCGCCGGTCGGCTGCCCGGCGCGATACGGCCCGCGATCGTCTTCGACATCGACAATACGACGCTGGAAACCTCCTACAACACCGGCCTGATCATCCCGGCGATCCAGCCGGTGCTCGGCCTGGCGACCTGGGCGAAACAGAACGGCGCCGCGATCATCTTCGTCACCGGCAGGCCTGCCCTGGTCAACGCTTACTCGCAGGCGAACCTGACCTCGGTCGGCTACCCGGTCGACGCGCTGTACGGCAGCGCGCCGACCACACTGTCGGCGGGCAATTCCGGCTTGGCCGAGTACAAGACCGCGAGCCGGGCCGACATCGAGAGCAAGGGGTACACGATCGTCGCCAATTTCGGCAACAGCCCCTCAGACCTGTCCGGCGGGCATGCCGAGCGCACCTTCAAGTTCCCGGACTACAACGGCGCACTGAACTGATCCGCCTGGGTAGTCGTAAAAGCCACAAGTGGCGCGCTCGATGGGCCGTCAGGTGCGATCCCAAATCGGAAGGACCAATGTTCTCACTCACCAGCCCTTCGTCCGAGCGCGCCTCACAGCGCTTCACCCGGCTTGCACTCGGCGGTGTCATGTCGGTTGCCGGCGTCTCGCACCTGACATTCGCGCGCAGTGATTTCCAAGCGCAGGTGCCCGACTGGTTCCCCCTCGACGCCGACCTGACGGTGCTCGGCTCCGGTGTGGCCGAGATCGGATTCGGCCTCGCGCTGTTGGGCCTGCCACGCAAGCGGCGAATAACCGGGATCGCACTTGCCGCGTTCTTTATCGCCGTCTTCCCGGGCAATATCGCCCAATACGTCGAGGGCACCACCGCGTTCGGCCTCGACACGGACGCCAAACGCCTGCTCCGCTTGTTCGGTCAGCCCGCGCTGATCGCCGCGGCGCTGTGGGCGGCCGGACTGCCGGAGCGCGCCGAGCTCAACCAGAAGTGACGGGCGCCGGACGTGGACATGATCGCCAAACGCGCAGCAGGCGGATACGGCGCGGGCGGGCCGCGGGTCGCTTTCCGGCCGTGTGCAGACCTCGAATCGCGACGCATGCAACACCAGCCCCGAATCGGCAGGTTCGTGCACGAGACCACTGCCGAGTCGGCGGTGAGGTGGGGGAAGTGGTGAAGAACGAGGCCAATGCGACCTTGCCGGTGTAGAAGGCGGTGTCCTGCCCGGTTTCGATTGTGGTGTGGACGGTTTCAGCGGCGACAATGAGGCGCCACGGCGTCGACGTGCCCGGCCGAGTCCGTGTGCTCGCGATCCGGCACGACACCGCAGACATCAACGTCGGCACGGCGGGCTGTCGCGGTGTCGTCCACGACCGGCGCCGCTGGGTGGGCTGCGTCAGCACACGCTGAATCGAGCGGTGCAGCATCGATCCCGGAAATCGTGGACGTGCCCCTACCTGCGGTGGGAAGCTCGAAGGAGCCGGATCCCGACCCGAGGGAGCAGCGACATGGTGGACCGGACAAACGCGGCGCAGCGACCGGAGAGCATCCGGAACGTAGCGTTGGTCGGCAGCAGTGGGGCGGGCAAGACGACGCTGGTGGAGGCGCTGGCGTTGGCGACCGGGACGGTGAACCGCGCAGGCCGCGTGGAGGACGGAACATCACTGTCGGACTACGACGAGGTCGAACGGCGACAGCACAGATCTGTGCAGGTGTCAGTGGTCCCGGTGACGTGGGGCGAGGTGAAGGTCAATCTGATCGATACTCCGGGATGCCCGGATTTTGTCGGCGAACTACGGGCCGGGTTGCGGGCGGCGGACGCGGCCCTCTTCCTGGTGTCGGCGGCCGACGGAGTGCAGGGTGTAGCGGGGCCTACGCGGGAACTGTGGGCCGAATGCGCGCGGGTGGGGATGCCGCGGGCGATCGTGATGACACATCTGGACACGGCGCGGGCGGAGTACGCGGAACTGGTGCAGACCTGTCAGGCACTGCTGAGCGGGGGAGCGAGCGACACAGTCCTTCCCCTGCACCTGCCGGTCTACGGGCAGAAGACTCCCGATGGGCACCGGCCCGCGATCGGACTGCTGGAACTGCTCGAGCGACGTGTTGCCGACTATCGCAGCGGGAAACGGGTGCGCACCGAACCTTCCGCGGAACAACTCGCGGTGATCGACCCGGCCCGCGATCGGTTGATCGAGGCGATCATCGCCGAGAGCGAAGACGAAAAGCTCATGGACCTCTACCTCGACGGCGAACCCGTCGAAGTCGACACCCTGATCGGCGACCTGGAACGAGCCGTGGCGCGCGGAAGCTTCCATCCGGTGCTGTTCGCGGCACCAGCAGCTGAGGAAGCGGAGCAGGGCTTGGGCGTGCTCGAACTGCTGGAACTGATCACAGCAGGGTTCCCGACACCGATCGAACACCCGCTGTCGGCCGCGCCGCGCGGCGACGGCACCGCGCCCATCGCATTGGACTGCGATCCGGCGGCCGAACTCGCCGCGGAGGTCATCCGGACCTCGTCGGACCCGTACGTGGGACGGGTATCGCTGGTGCGGGTGTTCTCCGGCACGCTGCACAGCGAGGACACCGTCCGCGTCTGCGGACCCGAGCACGATGCCGACGACCGGGTCGGCGGGGTCACCGCGCCGTTGGGGAAGCAACAGCAGACACTGACCGAGGCCGTCGCCGGCGATATCGCATTCGTGAGCAAACTCGGCCACGCGGAAACCGGCGACACCCTCTCCGGCACCGGGAAACCCCTGCTGATCGAGCCGTGGCAGCTGCCGGAACCGTTACTGCCTGTGGCTGTTCGGGCGCAGGGCAGGGCCGATGAGGACAAGCTCTCGCAGGGTCTGACCCGGCTCGTTGCCGAGGATCCGACCCTGCGGCTGGAAAACAACGAACACACCCATCAGCTGGTGCTGTGGTGTCTGGGGGAATCCCACCGGGACGTCGCTCTGGAACGGTTGCGCGGGCGGTTCGGGGTGCGAGTGGAAGTGGAACCGTATCGGGTGGCGTTACGGGAGACGCTCGCCGCGGAAGCCGAGGGGCACGGCAAATTGGTCAAGCAGTCCGGCGGGCACGGGCAGTACGCGGTGTGCCGCATCCAGGTGGAACCGCTGCCTGCGGGGGCGGGATTCGAGTTCGTCGACCGGGTGGTCGGTGGGGTAGTGCCGCGGCAGTTCATCGGGTCGGTGGAGAAAGGGGCACGGGCGCAGGCCGCGCGCGGGGTCACTCCCGGATATCCGCTGGTGGATGTGCGAGTGACACTGGTGGACGGGAAAGCACACTCGGTGGACTCCTCCGACGCCGCCTTCCAGACCTCGGGTGCGCTCGCCCTTCGTGACGCGGCGAACGCGTCCGGGACCCTGCTGCTCGAACCGGTTGCCGCGGTGCGGGTCACGGTCCCCGACGACCAGCTGGGCGCCGTCCTCGGCGACCTGTCCACCCGGCGCGGACGCATTCTCGGCACCGAGCAGGCCGATACCGGCTTCACCCATATCCGGGCCGAGGTACCCGAACTCGAACTGAGCCGGTATGTCATCGACCTGCGATCGCTCACCCACGGGGCGGGGTCGTTCGCCCGCGGGTATTTGCGGCACGAGCCGATGCCGACCGGGGTCGCCGAAAGGGCACGCAAGGAAATCGCCGAGGCGTCGGCCTGAATCGCCGGGGCGATCGTGCAGAGCGGGTGTCCTCGACGGGCGCCGCCGATTGCTAGATGCTCTCGAGTTCGGGCGATTTCGCTGGAGCCCTGAGTGCACAGGTCAGACGAGAAGAACCACCGAGCTCGGTCGGGGTTTCATCGCCGGTATCGACCTGGCGCAACGTGTGCGGCATGGTGCGGGCGGCATCAGCGATGATGTGGGCGTCACGGGCAACCCCCCGAAATCAGGGGGTTTCGATCCATGTCTAAATACTTGTGTTTCACACTAGGCTCGCTCGCATGCTCGTGAAACGCTTTACTGCCCTTGCCATCGCGGTCGCCGCGTTCGGCGCCGCCTCCACCGGACTCGCCGTCGCCGTGCCCGAAACACCGACGCAGCCCACCATCAGCCACACCGCCGCAGCCGAACCGGTCGTCCTGCAGACCGGCTCGGCCGTAATCGATCTACTCGCGTACATCGCGGCGGGCTGCATCGGCAGCTGGAGCCCGGCCCCGCCCGCGCACTGCGTCTGACATCGACCAGGCGGGCCCGTCGGACGATCCGCGGGCCCGTTCCACACTGAACGCGCGCCCATGCCGACTATGTAATGTCGGCTAGGGCCTGCTCGAGCTGAGTCCTATGGTCTGGGGATGGCCCTCGATGCTCGGTACCAAGCAGTTCCTTACGAACCGCTGCTCGAACGCGCGATGCGTGATCGTGAGGCCGCCGAGAACGCGATCCAGTTTTTCAGCAGCTTGGCTACGGCCTGAGGTCGTGACGAAAGATCAACGGCACGACATGATCTCGAAAGCCTGCATCGGTGGAACGTCTGCACTTGCCGAGTTGAGCGTGGTGTGACGGGCGGGAGGTGCGGTGCGCCGGATCGAGGCTTGGGCAAGATCTGGCCTGCGGAGCTGATCGCATCGGTGAACAGCGATTTCGTGGTGTGCTGGGGGATGGCGATGCCCGTGAAGGGATCTTCGCATACTTTGATATGCGCACCGTCGACTATATGACGGGGCGATCCTGATACCGAGCGCAAGATGGGAGAACGTATGACTGTCGAGTTCCCGCATCTCGACCTGTCCGCGGACGAGGTACTGACCACGACCCGGTCGGTGCGCAAACGTCTCGACCTGGATCGGCCGGTGCCGCTGGAGGTGGTCACCGACGCATTGGAGGTAGCGCTCCAGGCGCCGTCGGGCAGTAACCTGCAAGGCTGGCATTGGATCGTGCTGACCGATCCCGAGCCCAAGAAGATCGTGGCCGAGTACTACCGCAAGTCCTACACCGCCTACGCTGCGGCGGGCGCGGCCGTGCGGCAGGCGAAGCCGCCGAAGGACGCCGATACCGCGGAGAAGGTGGCTTCGAGTGCGACCTATCTGGCGGAGGTGATGGAGCAGGTACCGGTGCTGGTGATCGGTGCGATCCACGTTCCGGGTGGGCAGATGCCGGAGGGGAACCAGGCCGGTCTGTGGGGTTCGCTGCTCCCCGCCGCCTGGAGCTTCGCGCTCGCACTGCGTGAGCGCGGCCTCGGGTCTGCGTGGACCTCACTGCATCTGGAGTACGAACGAGAGGTCGCCGAGGCGCTGGGAGTTCCCCCGAGTATTCGGCAGGGCGTGCTCTTGCCTGTTGCCTACACGAAGGGCACCGACTTCAAGCTCGCCAAACGCGCCCCGCTCGACACGGTACTGCACGTCAACAAATGGTAGTGCTGAGCCGATTCGCCCGCAGCTTCGTCTACGCCGGCGGTCGAGAAGCTCTACTCGGCAGCGGCGGGTAGATAGGTCTGTCTTTCTGGACTGCGCAACACGTTCACTCTTGCGGTCTCGGTCCGCTGTTCTGACACTGTTCGGTGGCGTTGACCTCGACGCTGTTGACTCCGGTGGCGGGGCCGACCCAGGCTCAAAACCCGTAGGCTCGATCGGTCCACGCCCCCTCGACCTCTGCGACGCCGTGCTGTGGTCGGGTCAGTGCGTCACGGCGTCGGCGGAGCGGTCACCGAAGGGATGTCGCCAGGTGCGGCGTGCGCTCGCACTACGCGGTGTCTTCGCCAGCACGGTCCCCTTCTCCTTCGGTTCGGCCGAAGGACGGAAGGTCCGCCCGCTCGTGCCGGTGCGACGGGCGAGCCGAAGATCGGCCTTGGTCTGACGCAGGCGCTGCGACGAACGGTGCGCGCCGGCGGTGAGCAGGACCAGGCCGAGCATGCCGAGGGCTCCGAGCACGACCGCGCACAGGAACAACGTGCCCGACGTTGCGGTGATGTGGTAGCCGAGCAGGCTGAAGTCGTCGCTGAGCGTGTGGGCGGGTCCGCTGTTGCTCAGCACGCCCGCCGTGCCGATCACCACCGCGGCGATGAGCAGGACCAGGCCGAGGAAAACAATCATGAGAGTCTCCGAATCCGGTTACACCGGTATACGTGTGGTGCCGCCCGCCCGCCGGCCGCGTGCGAGTCGAGCCGATGAGCGGACCGACGATCGTGATCCACGGTGCACAGCGACCCGGCGTCACCGCCCTTCACCCCGTGGAATACCCCGATCCGAGCGGGCGACGCAGCTGCCGGGGCGCGATCGTCGAGATGTCACCGCTGGCGAGTGGAAGGCCGGTCGCCGAAAGCCTCACCGCGGCTCCGCGATTCGGGGTGGTACCGGCAGGGTGCGGTCGGCGAACCGCCGCAGCACAAGTACCGCGAAGAGCCCGTTCGGCTCGAGCCCCTCGCAGCTGATGCTCAGCTTCGCCGCGCGGCACGGCGACGACCCGCGCACGTTGCTGCTCACAGCGCCGGGCTGGGTGAAGACCGATCTGGGCGGCCCCAGTGCACGCCTGAACATCGACGAGTCCATGCCACGCCATGGGTGCGGGCTCGGATAGCGCCCCCGCCACCGATACTGTCGCTCAGTACCTGCTGGCCACCGTCGCTGTGCCGACTTGGTGGCGAACGTGGATCAACCCGACAGTACTGCTGCTGGGCATCGGTCTCGCGTACGCGTCGACGATGTTCGCCGTGCGCTGACATGGGCGGGTCTCGCCGCCCGTCACGCTCGAGGAAACGCTCTCGAACTGCAGCCCACCGAACTACCGGGGCCGACCACAGCGCACCGCAGTCGGCCCAACGTCCGGGTTATGCGCGCGTGCGGATCGGTTCGCCGAGCGCGTCGGCAAGGATGGTCGGGTTGTTCTGGAACAGCGGGCCCAGGCCGAGTCTGGTCAGCACGCGCGCGACCTGGTCGCTGTCCCAGCGGGCTGGTTCGGCGTGGTCCAGGTGTAGGTAGTAGCGCCACACGTCGTAGTCCTCGATCACGATGTCGATCATCGGTGGGGTGTGAGCGCAGTCCAGGCGCGGAACCTGCTGTCGCGGAAGCAACATCACCAGTGCCATCCCAAAGACGAGACACTGTTCGCCGGTCACCTCGGTGATCCAGTTCTTGGTGGCCAGGCTCGCTGCGCGGGCCTGCTCGGCCGGGTTGTGGCCGGTGTCGTTGCCGTACAGGTCTGCGACACGACCGTCGTCCATGAGCCACGGCCCGTTCGGTGGCACCACCAGCACTCCGTCCTGGCGTCGGCGAAAGCCCTTGATCTCGGTGGCGATACAACGTTGCGGTGTCCAGACCAGAGCGTCGACCTGACGGGAGCGGTGGCCGCGGCCGGGGACCTCGACGTTGAGCACCGCGACACCGGGCTGGTTCGGGCTGGCCTGGACCCAGTTGGCGAAACGCAGCGCGGCACCGGACAGATCCCGGCGCCTGTTGTTGACCAGCAGCAGCATGCCTCTGCACCCCCGTTCGGTTCCCGTCGGCGAGCCACTCCCGCCCGGCTACGTGGAACCTGTCGCACCAACAGTATCGGCTGAGAACGGCTGCGCTGGTGGCGATTTCGGCTACGGTGAAGCCGCAGGAGTCGAGCATCCGGGCGCCGCGAGTCGGTGGCGGTGCACGACCCCGGCTCGCTTCGTCGCTCTCGGTGAGGCGGTGGACATGCTGCGCATCGTGGAGGAGTACGACAAGGGCTACTACGCGCACTTGCGCCGATCGAGCGCAGCGACCAGGTCGGGAACCTGTGGCTCGATCTCGGCGCTGACCAACGCCAAAGATTCTCGGAGTTCGCCGCCCAGTTCGATCCGGCGACACTCGGCGCCGAGCCTGCTCGCACTGCCGGCGAGCTGTTACTGCCGGAACCCCGTATGTCTCCGGTCCAGGGAGGGATCGGGCAGGTCGACGATCTCGAGAACCTCCGGGCCGCCGAAGCGGCTGAACTGCGCTGCGCGCATGACGCACTCCTTCCTCGGAAGAAGTAGCGGATCCGTCGATACCGCGTGTGTGGGCACCCCTGTCCGGACCAATACACGTTTCGACTCCATCACCTCAACCCGCGTCATTCTCGGCCGGCGAGGCGACGCATCCGATCGTTGAGGTACCGCTGTTCAGGGACGCTGGTGGCGAGTTGAGCGGCCCTCCGATAGCTTTCGACGGCGCCGGTCCGGTCGCCGATCATTTCCAGTAGGTGTGCGCGTACCGCGTGGGTTCGGTGATGACGCCGCATCGACGGGTTGTCGAGCAGGGGAGCGATCAGGTCCAATCCCTGCTTCGGGCCAAAAACCATGCTGATGGCGATGGCCCGGTTGAGCGTCACCACCGGGCTGGGTCCCACTCGGTCGAGCATGTCGTAAAGGATGCTGATCTGCCGCCAGTCCGTGCTCTCCCACGTGGGCGACTCCGCGTGCACGGCAGCGATCGCCGCCTGCAACTGGAACCGGCCGACGTGGCCGCGGGGCAGGACCCGCTCCAGGATTGCGACACCTTCCGCAATCAGGTCCCGGTCCCACCGGGAACGATTCTGTTCCGCCAACGGGATCAGGTTGCCGTTCTCGGAGCGGGTCTCCGCTCGCGAGTGGGTGAGCAGCATCAGCGCCAGAGCGCCCGCAACCTCGTCGTGATCCGGTATCGCACAATGCAATTGACGGGTCAGCCGGATTGCTTCACCGGTCAGACTCCAATCCACCAGTGCGCCACCGGCAGAACGGGTGTGACCCTCGGTGAACAGCAGGTGGCACACATCGAGTACCGACGTGACGCGCGAGGGCAAGTCCTGTTCGCTCGGGAGCTCGAACACAGCACCGGCCGACCTCAGGATCGACCGAGCCCGGGTGAGACGTTGCGTCATGGTTCGGTGCGGAACCAGGTAAGCGGCAGCGATCTCGCGGGTTCCCAGTCCACAGATGGCGTGCAGAGTCAACGCAACCTGCGAGGAGCGGCTGAGACTCGGGTGACAGCACAGAACGAACATCTGCAGCATGTCGTCGCAGTCGCCGGCAGTCGCCTGATCCGCCGACGGCGCGATGTACGCGCCGCCGGGCTGTGCGACGGCCACCGCCTCTTCGCGCCCAGCCCGTGCGCGGTCGGCCCGCAACCGATCGATCAATCGCCGCGACGCCACGGTGATGAGCCAGCCGCGTGGATTGGCAGGCACCCCGTCGCGACACCACTGCACCGCCGCCGCCTCGGCTGCTTCCTGGGCGGCGTCCTCGCAGTCTGCGAAGTCACGATGCCTGCGCAGCAGGGCAGCGAGGACGTGCGGCGACTCGTGCCGCCACACGTCCTCCACCACCGGGTCACTCACTGGTCGTCGCCGCCCGGCCACATCGTCGGCCGCAGTTCGACGGTTTCGCCAGGGCCGGCGAATTGCGCGGCGATCTCCTCGGCGCGGGTGCGGTCTTCCACATCTATGAGGAAGAACCCCGCCAGGTGCTCTTTGGCCTCCGAATACGGCCCATCGGTTACCAGCGGTTTGCTGTCACTCCACCGATACAGCCGCGATGATTCGGGCGCCCCGAGGGCTTCGCCCGTCAGCAACTCGCCCTTCTCCTGCATCTCGCCGAGCAGCTTCTCGAAATCGGAGTTCATTTGACCCCGCTGCTCCTGCGACATCGTCTGGTACTCGGGCAGGTAGTCACCCGTCGGATGTCCCCAGGGCTGCGGATTGGAGTGAATCAGGATCACGTATTTCATCACGACTCCTTCGCGATCGCGGATGCGCCCGGATGACCCATCCTTACCTGAACGTCGGAGTCCACGCCCTGATATCGACATCCCAGTTGCGTTCGCCTACCCGCCGTGCGAGGGCGAGGTTCTGCGGCGCGGGCGGAGTACGTCTTGCTGGTCCACTGCCGCCCTCCTCGCCCCATGTCCGTGGTTGCTTGATGCCCGGAGTTGATCCCGAGCGCTGGGGGTGACCGGATCGGCGGGCCTGAAGACCGCTGGCCCTGCCCGGCGAAACGACCTACTGCTATGTGGTCGCCGAGGATGGTGCCAGGTACCGGATTCCGCGTCGAGCAGCGCACGTAGTTCAATTGCAGGTGGTGGGCCTGGCGATGATGAGCGGGCATTCGGCGCTGTGCAGTACCGCCTGGGAGACCGAGCCCAGAGTCATGCCGGCGAATCCGCGACGGCCGTGGCTGCCGACGACGACGAGTTGTGCGGCTGCGGAGGCGGTGAGGATCGCTTCGGCGGGCAGCTCCTCTGCGACGACGCGCTCGACCGACACCTCGGGGTACTTCTCGGCGTAGCCGGCCAGGCATTCCGACAACACCGCTTCGGCCTCGGTCTGCATGGTCGTGCGCGCTTCGTAGCGGTAGAACTCCGACCAGGTATGGACTGCCACCAAACCCGCACCGCGTTGTGCGGCCTCATCGAACGCGATCGCGATCGCGTCGGCGCTGCAGGGCGAACCGTCGACACCGACCACCACCGCGCCGGTGTCGGCTACCGTTTCCGGAATCACCGCGACGGGGCATTCGGCGTGGCAGGCGAGTGATGTGCTGACCGAGCCGAGCAGGGTGCGACGCACTGCGCCGAGCCCACGGCTCCCGACGACCACCAGCCGCGCCGATCTGCTGCGCTCGCGCAGCACGGAAACCGGGGAACCGGACACCGCGCCAGTGGAAATGACGGTCTGGGCGATGAGGGGGACCTTCGCGGCCGTTGCCGCAGCCGCGGCGACGATGGATTCGCCGTGGGTGCGCAGCTGTTCCGCATCGTAGAGTGGCCCGACGAGGCCCGGTCCGTAGTCGACCGGGACATCGATGGCGTAGACGAGCTGCAGCGGGGCGCGGTGCCGCGCGGCGTACTCGGCAGCCCAGCGCAGGGCGATGCGGGACTGCTGCGATCCGTCGACGCCGACGACGACCGGCCGGTTCGGATGTCCAGGAGTGAACATGATGTGGGCCTTTCTGTTTCCTCCACTGTGAGCCGGGCTTTCGCAGCGCAGCAGGGTCAGATGTCCCGTGCGGAGAGGCACTAGGTCGTCGGCGAGAACACCCCGATCGGGGACCTGCGGGGGCGAACGACCCTGGGCGGGTGACGGTGTTGCGAGCAGGGTGGAGACAGAACCGTTCACCCACTCAGCAAGGCAGGTTTGCGATGAAGACCGAGAGCCCTCTCACCGTCGATGTCCGCGAGCCCGCGTCGGTGAGCACGTTGCTGGCCGGCTACCTGCACACTCAGCGCGAGACGATCCTGGATGGTCAGATCACGGTCGAGGCGCACGACGATCCGGATTCGGTCCCCGCCATGGTGATCGCGGCGCGGCGGGCCCGTAGCGTCCTGAGCGCACACCGGCGAACCGTTCATGCCGAGCCGGAGGTGCGCAGACTGATCGAGGAACTGCGCTGGTTCGGTATCAGCGTTGGCGCGGCCCACGAGCTGCGGACACAGTCGGCGCGATTGCACGCCGCCGTTGATGTGCTGCGTCCGCGCTATGTCCGCGGACCGGTGCGCGCCAGGATCAGCGAGTACTTCGGGGAACGAACCAGACTCGCCTGGATGGCCGCCTGTGACCTGCTCGGATCGGCCCGGTTTCCCGCGATGATCGAGGACCTGATGGCCGAGGAACGATTGCTGTGCGGCGGCGTTGTCGCGGGGATCGACGATGTCGACAACACCGTGGTGCTCGGCGCGTTGCTCGATCGGGTCAGGTCGCGCATGCGTGCGGTCGACTCGGCGGGGGAGGAAGACGCCCGCGACGCGGCGATCCACGCATTGCGCAAAGCGATTCGGCGCACCCGCTACTACCTCGAGAGCGTGCGCAATCTCGCGCCGGCGCGCACCGCGCAGGCGTGCGGGGGCATGACCGCGATACAAGATCTGCTCGGCGAGCACCAGGACGCGGTGGTGGCCAAACACCACCTGATCCAGATCGCCAGGGAAGCTGAGAACGCCGACGAACCGACATTCACCTACGGGTTGCTGTTGCAGCGCGAAATCGACCGGACCGAGCAATGCTCGGCGGACTTGCCGTCGGCCTACTGGCGATCACTGCGTGATGCCCGGGTGATGGCGGACGTGCACGCGTAGAAATCAGTCCAGCGGTGCCGTCCAGCGCATGGTGGTTCCACCTTGGGGCCTCGGTGTGATGGTGAAGGTCCCGCCCATCTCCGCGGCGCGGGCCGCCAGATTGGCCAGGCCACTGCGGCGGCCGATCTCGGGGTCGATACCGGTCCCGTCATCGGTGACCTCGATCGACACCTCGTCGCGCACGGTGAGCTCCACCGCCACCGTGCTCGCCTTCGCGTGCCGCACGACATTGCTCACCGCCTCGCGCAGGACGGCTTCGACATGATCGGACAGCGGTGGCTCGAGCACGGTGACCGGCCCGGCCAGCCGGACCGTGGTGCGCAGGCCGATCTCGTCGGTCATATCGGTGATGATGTCGTGCAGGCGTTTGCGATAGGTCGAGGAGTCGGTGGTGGTGTTGCTCTGCAGGTCGAAGATCGAGAAGCGGATGTCCTGCACGATCGCCTGAATGTCGTCGATGGTCTCGTCGAGACGCCCGCGCACCTCGGTCGACCTCGCTCGCTGCATCGTGCCCTGCAGTGACAGGCCGACCGCGAAGAGGCGCTGGATGACGTGGTCGTGCAGGCCGCGGGCGATGCGGTCGCGGTCGGCATAGACGTCGAGTTCGCGCATCCGACGCTGGGTGTCGGCCAGCTGCAACGCGACCGCGGCCTGGTCGGCGTAGGTAGTCATCAGCGCCTGGTCGATCGCGCTGAGCTGCGCCGCACCGGCGGGAAACACCGAGGTCAGGACGCCGGTGACCGAGCCGTTCGCACGCAGGGGCAAGGTGAGGACCGGCCCGAAATCGTCGACCGAGTCGAAGATCGGGGTCTGGGTGGGGGAGGCGGCGGCGACGGTGCGCCCGGACCGGAACGCCTCGGCCGAGTGCGAATCCTCGAGTGGGATGTGCTTGCCGATCAGGCTGCCGGCATCGATCCCGGCGGCGGCGACCACGACCAGTTCGGTGATCTCATCGGGGGGAACATCCGGGTCTTCGGGCAGCGCGAGAAATGTGCAGGCCGAATCGGTGAGGGCGCGTCCGCGTTCGGCGACCAGGCCGAGCACGTCGGCGGACGGGCTGCCCGCCAGTAGTTCGGTCGCCACATCGCGGATGGCTTCGAGCCACTGCTGGCGGACGCGCGATTGTTCGTAGAGCCGGGCGTTCTCGATCGCGATGCCCGCGGCGGCGGCGAGCGCCTGCACCACCACCTCATCGTCTTCGGTGAATTCTTGACCGCCCGCCTTCTCGGTCAGATACAGATTGCCGAACACCTCGTCGCGCACCTTCACCGGCACGCCGAGGAACGTCCGCATAGGTGGGTGGTTGGCGGGGAAGCCGACCGAGGACGGGTGGTCGGAAAGATTGGACAGCCGAATGGGTTTCGGGTCGGCGATGAGCAGACCGAGGACGCCGTGCCCGCGGGGCAGGTCGCCGATCAGCACCCGGGTGCGATCGTCGATGCCCTCGTAGACGAACTCGGCGAGCTGATTGCTGTTCTTCTCGGTTTCCCGCACGCCCAGTGCGCCGTAGCCGGCGTCGACGAGTTCGATCGCGGTGTGCACGATGGTGCGCAGGGTGTTGTCCAGGTCGAGCCCCGCGGTGATCACGAGCATGGCTTCCATCAGCCGGTCCATCCGGTCGCGCACATCGACGATCTGGGCGATCCGGTCCTGGACTTCGGCGAGCAGTTCACGCAACCGCAGCTGGGACAGGGTCTCGGTCACCGGCGCCCGGCCACTGGCCCCTGACGTGTTGTCCATAGGGCGCATTCTTCCACGCCGGGGGTGGGTGGCGACGGCTGTTACCTGCGCTGTTCCCGATTCAGGTCGGCCGCCATGACCGCGGCCTGGGTCCGGCGCTCGACACCCAGTTTGGTCAGCAACCGGGACACATAATTCTTGACGGTTTTCTCGGCGAGGAACATGCGCGCGGCGATCTGCCGGTTCGTCAGACCCTCGCCCAGCAGCGACAGCAGCGTGCGTTCCTGTTCGGTCAGGGTCGCCAGCGGGCCGGTCTTCTCCTCCGCTTCCGAGCGCAGCTTGGCCATCAGGGCAGCCGCGGCCCGATTGTCGAGCAAGGACTTGCCTTCGCCGACCTCGCGCACGGCGCTGATCAGTTCCAGGCTTCTGATGTCCTTGACGACATAGCCGCTCGCACCGGCCAGAATGGCGTCGAGCATGGCCTGTTCGTCGGTGAACGAGGTCAGGATCAGGCAGCGCAGCTCGGGTTCGGTCGAGAGCAGTTCACGGCACAGTTCGATGCCGTTGCCGTCGGGTAATCGGACGTCGAGCACGACCACGTCGGGGCGCAGTGCCGGGATGCGGGCGAGGGCTTGCGAGCAGGATCCGGCCTCGCCGATCACCTCGAGATCGGGTTCGAGGGCGATCAGGTCGCCCACGCCGCGCCGGACGATCTCGTGGTCGTCGACCAGGAACACCGTGATCATCGCTGACTCGCTCTCGCCTCGGTCGGGCTGTTGTCTCCCATCTTCGCGCATCGTCGTCGCTCGGTTCAGCGTCGAATCGCGGAGCGGTGGGTGAGCGGTGGGGCGCCGAGGGTGGCGATCGTGACGGCCAGGACCACACACAGCGGCTGCAGCCAGCTGAATTCCCGCAAGATCAACAGCTGCAACAGGATCCAGCCGATCAGCGCGCAGGCGGCGATCATCGCCGTCTGCGCGGTGCGCTTGTCCTCGCGGGCGGCATCGAGGGTGACGACCGTCATCGGCAGACCGACCACGAGTGCCAGCAGCACCCCGGCCAGGATCGGGCTCTGCCACGGCAACCGGTCCTCGGCTGTCGGTCCGAGCGTCAGCGCCCCAGTGATCAGGGCGAGCGCCCCTGCGAGCGCCCACGTGGCCAGGAAGCCGGTGATCAGGCACAGGACGGACCGACGGGGGTCGAATCGTCGCAGGTAGGTGGACATGGGTAAAGCCTCGCGCGTTCGGGCCGGTCACCGGCAGGGCCGAAGGTCACGCGGAACAGGGACCCGGGTCCCGATCCGGTGACGTTCAGCTGTCTCGGCACCGGGTTCGGCGCACAATGCTGGGACGGTGTGGACACGTGTGCTGCCGGGTCTTCGGCAATTCCAGGGTTATCGACGGGCGTGGCTGCGTTCGGACGTGGTCGCGGGCGTGACGGTCGCCGCGTACCTGATCCCGCAGGTCATGGCCTATGCCACGGTCGCCGGACTGCCGCCGGTGGTGGGGCTGTGGGCGGCGGTGGCCCCCCTGGCGGTGTACGCGCTGCTGGCGACCTCACGACAGCTGTCGGTCGGACCCGAGTCGACCACCGCACTCCTCACCGCGGTGACCTTGGCACCGCTGGCCGCGGGCGACCCGGAACGGTATGCGGCGCTCGCCGCGGCGCTGGCGCTGCTGGTCGGGCTGATGTGCCTGCTGGGAGCACTGATGCGACTCGGGGTGCTCGCGGACCTGCTCTCGCATCCGGTGCTGGTCGGGTATCTGGCGGGGACCGCCGGGCTGATGATCGTCGGCCAGCTGGGGCAGGTCACGGGTGTGCCGGTCACCGGGACGTCGGTCACCGCGCAATTGCGCTCGTTCGTCGCCGAAATCGACCAGTGGCATCCCGCGACCGCCGCGGTGGCGGGTTCGGTGCTGGTCCTGCTCCTGGTGATGGCGAAATGGGCACCGCGCGCACCGGTCCCGCTGATCGCGGTACTGGCCGCGACCGTCGCGGTGGCGGTGATCTCGCCGCAGCGGCTCGGGATCAGCGTGATCGGCGCGGTTCCCGCCGGTCTGCCGACGCCGGCGTTTCCGGGTGTCGGTGTCGATGAGGTGTCCGCGTTGCTGCTGCCCGCCGTCGGCATCGCGGTGGTCGCCTTCTCCGACAACGCGCTGACCGGGCGGGCGTTCGCGGCGCGCCACGGCACCCATGTGCAGGCCGATACCGAGCTGGCGGCCCTGGGGGTGACGAATGTGGCCACCGCGCTGACCAACGGATTTCCGGTGAGCTGCAGCGGGAGCCGCACCACCATCGCCGACCTGCTCGGTGCGCGCACGCAGCTCTACGCGCTCGTGACTCTCGCCTCGGTGCTGGTCGTACTGTTCGGCGCGGGCGGCGTGCTGGCCGGATTCCCCTATGCCGCGCTGGGCGCGCTGGTCGTCTACGCGGCGCTTCGGCTGATCGATGTGGCCGAGTTCCGCCGGATCGCCCGCTTCCGGCGCAGCGAACTGGTGCTCGCGCTGGGAACCGTGCTCGCCGTGCTGGTGCTCGGTGTGCTCTACGGCGTTCTCGTCGCGATCGCCCTGTCGGTGTTCGACCTGCTACGCCGCCTCGCCCGCGCGCACGACGCGGTGCTCGGATTCGTTCCCGGTCTCGCGGGCATGCACGACGTGGACGACTACCCCGACGCGAAACCCGTTGCGGGACTGGTGGTCTACCGCTACGACGCGCCACTGTGCTTCGCCAACGCCGAGGATTTCCGGAAGCGGGCGCTCGCCGCCGTCGGGTGGTGGCGCGAGCGAAGCGGGGAACCGGTGCGCTGGTTCGTGCTCAGCGCCGAGGCCAATGTCGAAGTAGATCTCACCGCGCTCGACGCGGTCGAACAGGTGCGTGCCGAGCTGGTCTCGCGCGGGATCGTCTTCGCGATGGCGCGGGTCAAACAGGATCTACGCGAGGAGCTCGATGCGAGCGGGCTCACCGGACGCATCGGTCCCGATCGGCTGTTCCCCACGCTGGCAACCGCGGTGGCGGCGTTCCGATCCGATCCGGGGCCGATCGGCCCGGTCGCGCGATGACCTTGTCCCCTGATACGGCGGGCCGGACCCGACGATGCTCGATGTCGAGAGCGCGATCGTCACGCGATCGCGATGACGAGAGGAGCGATGATGAGCGACGAGCACCAAGCCGAACACCGGCCCAGGCCGGTGCTGGCGGCGGTCGACGGTTCCGCGAGCTCGTATCAGGCCGCCGCGTGGGCGGCAGCCGAAGCCGCCCTGCACCACCTGCCACTGCACATTCTCACCTCGGGCGCGGTCCAGACCGGGTTCGGGCCCGGGATGTCACTGGGTGAGGCGGACCTGGAGTGGCTGCGCGTCGACGCCGAGCGGGTCGTCGGGGAGGCCGAACGCGTCGCCCGCGCCGCGGTGCCCGACGAGGACCTCGCGATCACCACCGAGGTGAGTTTCGAGCTGGCGGCGCCGCTGCTGATCGAGCGCTCGACCTCGGCGCAGATCCTGGTGGTCGGCAGTCGCGGGCTCGGCGCGTTTCAGCGCGGTCTGCTCGGCTCGGTCAGCCGCGCCGTGGCCCAGCACGCGCATTGCCCGGTGGCGGTGATCCACGGCATGGCCGGGATCGATCCGGTGTCGGCGGCGCAGCCGGTACTGGTCGGCGTCGACGGCAGCGCCAACAGTGTGCCCGCGGTGGAACTCGCCTTCGACGAGGCGTCGCGGCGCAAGGTGGAGCTGGTCGCGTTGCACGCGTTCAGCGATTCCAGCGCGCTGGATCTGCCCGCGTTCGGGTGGGAAATGGGCAGGCAATCGGCTGAGGCCGATCTCGCCGAGGCACTGGCGGGTTACGCAGAGCAGTATCCCGACGTGCCGGTCCGCCGCATCGTGGTCGCGAACCGGCCGGTGCGCTCGCTGCTCGACGAGTCGGCTTCGGCGCAGTTGCTGGTGGTCGGCAGCCACGGTCGAGGTGGCTTCTCCAGCATGCTGCTCGGGTCGACGAGCAACGCGCTCCTGCATTCGGTGGAGATCCCGACGATCGTGGTCCGCAGCAGGCTGTGACCAGCGAACGGCTCGGCGAAATACTAAGGCGGCCAACGGAATCCGGTGGCCGCTTTCGCCTGTGTCGTCGTGGTCTGGTCATTGCACCGTGAGAATCTCGGCGAGTGACCTCCGCGGAGTGGGAGGTGGTTGCTGGTCGTCGGGAGCGGTCCCGATCCGTATGACGACCTGCGGAATGCCGGGATGGCCGATCAGGCTGCTCAGTAGCCGCCGTCCCGCGGTGAGCTCGGTGATGTGGGTGAGCGCGCAGCTCGACATCCCCGACGCGGTGCATTCGAGCAGCACCGCCGACAGCGCCTCCCCGGTGTGCAGCCACGTCGGCGGTGTCTCCTCCGTCGCTGTCAGCACGACCAGGCGGGCGTGATCGCGCAGTTCGCCGCGTCTGGCCGAGGGGCCCGGCTTCGGAAAGGCCCGGGCGACACCCACTCTGGCCTGCTCGGAGGCCGAGACCAGCGCCGAGGGCGGCACCCCCTCCGGTGTGCTGGGATGACCCGACCACCAGTGGAGTTCGCCCTGATAATCCATGTCGTAGCGGCGCAGGGCCGCGGACTGCTCGGAGGCGACCGACAGGCGCTCGCGGGCGTCCTCGTCGAGGACATCGAGGGTGACCTCGTGCGGCGAGACCAGATCGTCGAGGGCCAGCCGGACCGATCCCCACCCGATGGGTTCGGCCATCGGCAGCCGGTCGGTGTAGCGGCGGGTGATCGCGTCGGCGCGGCGGAAGACGCCCATCGGCGGGTCCGGCCACGGCTGGAACTCGAGGGTTGCCAGCAGCTCCGGCCGGGTCGGGTCGGGCAGCCGCAGGGTGTCGGTGCGCCAGCCCTTCGCGGCGAACGCGGTCCGCACGTGGTGCAGTGCCGCACCGCAGCTGATCACCGCTTGACGCGCATGCGGATCGGCGGCGGTGAGCTGACGGTCGTGGTCACGGAACAGGTGCAGCCGGGTGCCGTCGAACACCCACCGCCACGGCTGGGTGTTGTGGACCGACGGTGCGCGGCACCCGAGGCGGATCGCCGCTCGGATCATGGGATGGTCGGGGACTGCGGTGGCTCGTTCATCGCTCATACCAGCAAGTCTCGTCCTTGCCAGGTATTTGCCGAGACGGTCTTTGCGCCCGTTCGATGGGGACCTAATGCCCTCATCGCCCGGGTCGGTCGTGGTGCACGACCATGACGGGGCACTCGGCGTGCTGCACCAGCCAGTTGCTGGTCGAACCGAGCAGCAGACCACGGAACCCGCCCCGCCCTCGGCTGCCGACGACCAGGAGCTGCGCGGTTCGCGACCATTCGGCCAGCCGTTCGCGCGGTCCGTACACCTCGACCTCACGGCGCACGACGACATCGGGGAATCGCTCGGTCCAACCGGCGAGCCGTTCGGCCAGCAGTGCCGCTTCGGCGGTCTCGAAGTCGGCGATCGGCACCGATAGGTAACTGGCACCACCGAATTCGCCGCCCGAGAGATCACTCCAGCCGTGCACGGCGACCAGTTCCGCTCCGCGCAGCGACGCTTCGGCGAACGCGGCGCCGATGGCGGGCTCGCCGACATGACTGCCGTCGACACCGACCACAACCGGTCCGGTCCGGCTGTCCGGGTCGGGGCCGCGCACGATGACGACCGCGCCCTGCGCGTGGGAAGTCACCGCGAGCAGCGTCGACCCCAGGTGGGCGATCGAGCCCGCCCACGGCGCGACCCCGAGGACGACCAGATGCGCGTGCGCCGACGCCGCGATGAGCGTCCGGGCCGGATTGCCGTTGGCGAGCTCGGTGGTGACGGTGATCGCCGGGGCGATGGCGTGCGCCTGCTCGCGAGCCTCGGTCAGTACGCGTTCGGCGGCGAGCCGGATGTCTTGCATCGTGGCGTAGATGAACGCGTCGTAGGCGCTGCGCGGGGTGCGGTCGGCGATCGGCGCGGTGCAGTGCACGATGTGCAGCGCGCGTTCGCGGGCGGCGGCAGTGCGGGCTGCCCAGCGCACGGCGGCGGCGGATCCGTCCGATCCGTCGATTCCGACGACCACCGCGGCGGACGACACCAGGTGCGGGTTCTCGCTGTACTGAGTCATGGTCGGCCTTTCTGGCTGGTGGGCTGATCGCAGGCCGACGCTACGGACTCGGCGCGTGCGCCCGCGGTGTCCACGCCGGTGCGGTGTGCTGAAATCGACCGGGAAAACCGGGTGCGCCGGTCAGGCGGGCAGCACGAGTGCGGCCCGGTGCGTACCGAGCCAGGCGCCGGCGAGGTTCACGTCGAGGACGTGGCGGAACTGTGCCGGTGATTCCGACTCCACACCGCCGAAGTCGAGAATGCCCGCGTTGTTCACCAGCACCGCCAACGGCCCGAACGTCGCTTCGGCGTCGTCGAGCACGCGCCGCCACTGGTTCTCATCGGTGACGTCGAGATGGCGGAACACCGCCTGGGAGCCGAGTTCGGCCGCGGTGGACCTGCCGTCCCGGTCGAGTATGTCAGCGACGAACACCCCGGCGCCGGACTTGACGAGGGTGTGCGCGACGGCCGCGCCGATACCGCGCGCCGCACCGGTGACGACGACGCTGCGTCCATGCAGATCGAACACGATGATCGAACCTTTCCTGTGGGGGTACGGCTCCTTCTCAGCCTGCTCGCCCCGGCCACGCCCAGGAAGTGCTGCATGGCAGGCCGACGGGTGACCTGAAGTCCTTCCGAACGGGGTCGTCGTGCCCTTATCCGTGCCTCGCGCTGCTGCGATCGTGGGGAGGACGGATCGTTTCGACGAAGGACGGACACCCATGGAACGCGGACTGCCTGACGACGACACCGTGAAGGCGGCGCTGGTGCTGTCCGGGCGCGCCCCGTCCGTGCACAATGTGCAGCCCTGGCGCTGGCGCGTCGCCGACCACAGCATCCACCTCTATCTCGACACCGGCCGCGCGCTGCCCGCGACCGATCCCGACTACCGCGACATCGTGATCAGCTGCGGTGCGGCCCTGCATCACCTGTCGGTGGCGCTGACGGCGATGGGCTGGGCGCCGGTGATCCGCCGGATCCCCGACCCCGCCGCGCCCGATCACCTGGCGGCCTTGACCCTGGTACCGCACCGGCCCACCGCGCTCGACATCGAGCTGAGCAAGGCCATCACCGTCCGGCGGACCGACCGGCGCCATTTCACCTCGTGGCCGGTACCGCCCGGCTACCTCGGTCTGTTCACCGAGAGGGCCGCGGTACTGGGTGCGGTGGTACGCCGGATCGGCGACCGGGAACGGGTGAAGGCCGCTGCCCGGCAGGCGGACAGAATTCACGCCGCCGACGAGTCCTATCGGTTCGAACTCGCGATGTGGTCGGGCAGGCACAGCAGCGCCGACGGCGTCCCCGCCCGCAATGTGCCGCCCGGCGGGCCTGCCGATGACTTCCCGCCCCGGGCGTACGCCGCCGCCGAATTCACCGATCCGGCAGGCGGACCCGATCACGCCGAGTTGCTGGTGATCGGGACCGGTGCCGACGATCGGTTGTCGCGGTTGCGCGCGGGGGAGGCGATCAGCAGCGTGTTGCTGACGGCGACCGGAATCGGACTCGCTACCTGCCTGCTCACCGAACCGCTCGAGGTCGCCACCGAGCGCGCGGAGATCCGCAACGACCTGCTGTCCGACACCATCTATCCGCAGGCGTTCCTGCGCGTCGGATGGGCGCCGGACAGCGCCGACCTCCCTCCCGAAACGCCACGGCGACGGATCGAGGACCTGATGATCGGAGAGGACGAGGTATCCGATGACCAGCAGCTCCAGCCCTGACATCGACACTGTCCGTACCGTTTTCGGCCACGCCTCGCGCGCGCCGTCGCTGCACAACAGTCAACCGTGGCGCTGGCGGTGGGACGGCACCACCGCGGCGCTGTCCGTCGACCCCGAGCGGCTGCTCCCCGCGACCGACATGTTCAACCGCGAAGGCGTGCTCGGGGCCGGGGTGATGCTGAATCACGCCGAAGTCGCGTGGGGTGCGGCGGGGTGGCAGACCCGGGTGACCACGTTCCCTGACCCGGCCGTCCGCAGCCACCTCGCCTCGCTCGAACCCGTGTGCCCGCACGACCCCACCGAACCGGAACAACTACTCGGCGACGCGATCGAACGGCGCTATAGCGACCGGATGCCGATGTCGGAGCCGTCGGGTTGGCAGACCACGTCCCAGATTCTGGAGTTCATCGCCGGCCGATCCGGCACGACCACAACCTTTCTCGACCCGGCCGCGTCGGCCGCACTGCACCAGATCTCGGCGATGACCGCCGGATTCCGTCGCTACGACCCCAAGTACCAAGCAGAGCTGAGCTGGTGGACCGCGGGCCCCGACGCGGGCCGAGCCGGCCTGCCCGCCGCCGTGCTGCCGACCACCCTCGACCGATCCCGCATACCGATCGGGCGCGAATTCCCGGCCGGGACAGCGGGTCCGGCCGGAGACGGCAATGACGAGGCGATGGTCGCGGTGCTGTCCACCACCGGAGATGCGGCGACCGACCTGCTCGACTGTGGACGTGCGCTCTCGGCCGTGCTGCTCGAGTGCACGGCGCAGGGCCTCTCGACCTGCGCCATCTCCCACGTCGTGGAACTTCCGTCGGCCAGAGCCAAGGTGGCCGAACTTGTCGGACAGCGTTACCCACAGGTGCTGGTGCGAATCGGCTGTGCGCGCACGGAACCGCCACCGCGTACCCCTCGCCGGCCCCTCGACAGTTTTCTCGAGAACAGCCTCGCCGACGACACCTCAGACGCCCGCCGACCAGGCTGACCAGTTCCGATGACGGGAATAGGGCCTGATTCGAAGGGACTTTATCCTCTATTTGCCCGTCGATTGCGGATGGTGGGATCGGGGCCCGTGAAACGCTCTGCCCCAAGGATGTGAGGTTCTCAGGTGACAACTGAAGTTCTCCGATATCGCCCCCGAACTCTCATGGCGACGAGCGAGCTGTATGTCATCGCCCGGCTCGACTTCGGTGACGCCGCGGCCGATCTCTACAGCAGCGAGGTCTATTGCGACCACGCCGACGACGGCGCGATCTCCGCCCGCACCACCGCGAGCTGGTCGCGGTCCCTGCCCCTCGCGCCGAACATGCCGACCGACCTGGATGGACTCGACCGAACGCTGGCCACGGCCGGCTACTACCGCACCGGCGACTGGCGCGTGCGGGTCACGGCCAGCGGCGCCGTGCGCTACTTCGCCGACGCCACCTCCGGACATCGAGGAGCAGATGACCGGCATCTTGATCACCCGCAGCCCCGGCTCGATTTCGGCAGGCCGGTGCGGTAGAACTGCACGCCCGTGATCAGCGCTCGCACCAGCCCGGCATCGCGAGCGGTCGCTGAAGTAGCGGTACACCGTGCCGATGCTGACGCCGGCCGCCACCGCGATCCGGTTGGTCGAGGTCTCGGTGATCCCGCGCTCCCCGAACAGCTCCGGCGCGGCGTCGAGAATCTGGTTCCGGGTCGCCTTGGCTCGATCCTGCGTGGGCTGACGGCGAGGACGAGGAGGCACGCGGTACTCCTTACCGTTCACGACACTCCAGCCGCAGCACAGCGTATGTGACGGGCCGCAGGGCAGAGTCGTTCGGCAGTCGGTGATGGACCATCTGCTCTTACCGTCCCCGACCGCCCGGCGTGAGGATTGATGTAGGTCCCCGCCGCGGTGACCGGCCCACCCAATCGTCTACTTCGAGGTCGATCTGATGACTGAGCTGCATCCTCTGGATTCGGGGTTCATGGAGTTGGAGGACACCGACCGGCACATCAGCCTCGGCATCGGTGCCGTCGCGATTATGGCGGGACCGGTGCCGACCCGCGCGGAGTTCGACGCCATCCTCACCGACGCGCTCGACCGCAACGAACGTCTCCGGCAGCGAGTCCGCACTTCGCCGCTGGAGCTGAAGGCCGCGGTGTGGGAGGACGACCCCGATTTCGCACTGGCTCACCACCGCCGGTGGACGGCCCTGCCTCAACCGTGTGACGAACCGATGCTGCGCGAGCTCGTCGCCACCGAACTGGCGGAGCGGTTCGACCGCGATCATCCGCTGTGGCAATGCGTGGTCATCGAGCATGTGGCCGGCGGACGCTGGGCCTTGCTGCTCAAAGCCCACCACAGCATGGTCGACGGCGTTTCGGGGATCGCGTTGTTCGAACGGCTCTGTGATCCGCCGCCGGGTGGTGACCGGAAACCTGTGACGGCACAGCGCAGTTCGCGAACCGGCCGCGTGGCCGGCACTCTCCGGTTGCCGTTGACGGTGCCTCGGCTCGCCTTCTCGATGGTGCGCGGTCTGGTCCCGGTCGTCACCGCGGCGCTCACCCCGACGGCATCGTCGTCGCTGAACGGTCCCATCGGCAGGCAGCGGCGATTCGCGGTCGCCAGGGCGTCGCTGACCGAAGCTCGCGAGATCGGCGGGGTCTTCGGCGTCACGGTCAACGATGTGGTGCTGGCCGCCATCGCGTCGGCCTATCGGGCGGTGCTGTCCCGGCGCGGTGAGGAGCCGACGGCCGGAAAGTTGCGGGTGCTGGTTCCGGTGTCCGTCCGGCCGCCCGGCGACGAAGACATCGCCGACAACCGTGTCTCGGTGATGATCCCCTTCCTGCCGATCGAGCTCACCGATCCCGTCGAACGGCTCGCCACCGTGCACGAACGCGTCGCTCGGCACCGCGCGAAAGGCGAGGCCGAGGCGGAGAAATCGGTGCTGGCGATGGCTGAATGGCTACCCCACGCGGTCGTGGCACGAGCTTTCCAGCTGGCCGGGCACTTCCCGCAGCGCAGCGTCGCCGCCCTGGCGACCAATGTCGTCGGCCCGCGCCGGGTGCTGTCGTTGCGGGGACGCGAGGTGCTGGAAATCCTGCCCTGCATCCCCATCGCGATGCGCCTGCGCACAACGATCGCCATCCTCAGCTATCACGATCAGCTCGTCTTCGGGATCACCGGCGACTACGACACCACCCCCGATATCGACGCGATCAGCGCGGGCATCGAGCAGGCGATAGCCGAATTGCTGGCCCGGGCAAGGGAGTGATCGCGATGACGTCGTCGACATTCCGGACCGACGCGGTGTTCTCGCGCGTGGCGCGCTGGTGGCGGTGCCGCCCGTGGAACACCAACTCGCTGATGCGATGGCCGGATCGGCTGGGCGCCGCGGTGCGGTTGCTCGCCGTCGTCGTCGTGCTGGCCGCGGTGCCGGTGGCCGGTGCGGTCGGCAGCGTCGCCTACTCCGACGACGCCGCGCGGATCCGCGTCGAGCACGCGCAAACGACTGCCGTCGAGGCACTGGTGCTGGACCGGCCCGAATACACTTCACTACATATCCGGCAGGCCGAGGTGACCTGGACCGGTGCCTCAGGGCCGGTCGTGGCCACCGTGCCGGTCAGTCGCACGGTCGACAAGGGTGATCGAATCTCGGTGTGGCTGAACCGATCCGGCGACCCGGTGGACGCACCGAGGCCACCGATCGCCGCGGTCATGAACGCGATCGGTGTCACCGTGCTGATCATGGCCGGTGCCGGGCTGGCTGCGTGGTGCTCGATCACCTGCGCGGAATGGTTCGCGACCCGGCGTCATTTCGCGGCTTTGGACCGCCAGATGCCGCAACTGGACCGGTGAACGAGCACCCTTGCGGCACAGTCGATCCCAGAGCTCAGCGGGCGCTTCAACCTGCGTGCGAACGCACCGCCACGCTCGGCGAGCGCCCAGGGATTCCCGGACTCGACCACCGGCCTTCGCTCAGGGCGACGACGTGGTCAGCGGCCATGATCGTGTGCAGACGATGCGTCGCGACGATAACGGTCCGCTGACCGGCATATGTTCGATCATGGCGGCGGCTTGTTGTTGAACTTCCACGAACCGTAGCTCGACAAGCAGAGGGTGGTCTCCTTGTGAGTGTTGAGGTAGGACGTTGTGTGGCGCGGGCAGCTGTCGTCACTGTGGTAGCCAGGGTTGATCTGAAGGACCCTGTCGACCAAGTCGTCATCCGGCTGCGAATCGCACGGCACAACCTTGTAACTCTCCTCGTAGGCACCGGATTCGCGGAAGACGCAGTCCCCGACTTTCGCGTTCTCGATGGCGTCAGCAGGATAGCTGGTAGGAGCGCAGGCCACGGTCATCACTGTCAGTGCGATCCCCATGACACCCCAGAGCCGTGTCATCAATGTGTGAATTCCCCTCATCACTCGGCAAGGATGGAATCGTATGTCGCGCATCGCCAGCCTGGTCCACGATCGGATCGACCAGCGCACGAACAAGCGCACTGCGGCGAACCCGAAGGCCCACTGACTGTTCCCGGGCCCGCGCGCAGGCCAACCGCTCCGGCCCGGAACGTTCGGCCGGCAATCTTCCATCGGCCGGCGTCCCTGCCATCCCGGCCGCGTCTCGGCCCTGCGGCAATTCCTCCTGCAAGCACCGGCACCGGGCGTCGCCGACACTCTCGGACTCCACTACACCACCCCGCTCACCGCCACCGCGAACACGCCGTCGACTCCTGGAAGGCGCCACGGACCGAACACCGATGGAAAGCGCTGGTGGACTCGAGCTATGCGCTGCGCGCTGTGGGTGCGTCGAGCTAGCCGTTCAGCTCGAGACGAGCGTCCTGCCCTACCTGGATCGAGCGCGCAGACCGGGCCACCGCGAAGGCCTCGTGGCGACGGTGTAGGCCAAACAGGTCGTACGCGGGCTTATCGCAGACCTCGGTGGGATCGAGACTGCCCGGGCCGCCCGTCTGGTCATCACCACGGGTAAGCAGAAGAGCCGCCACCCCTCACCGGCCACGGTTCTGCGGATCCCGCGAGACCGCGACCAGAAGGCCGCGGTGGCCGCCGGATCCGAGGCGGGCGGCGCGGGCTGACTGCCGCGATCCTGGGTGAGCCGCCGGCCGGTCGACGCTACGGGCGAAACAGGTCGGTGGGCCGATCGTGCTGCCGGACGATCAGACCGGAGATCGCGACTGCGGCGGTTCGGCGCACGACATCGATGAAGTTCACCCGCATCGCCGCCAGCGCGGGATCGGAAGCGTAAGCGGCGGTCATCGCGTCGGAAGGGTGACTGCACGGCCAGGCGGCCATGGCCATCAGCAGAGTCGTCTCGATCAGCGTGCCCGCCCCGGTATCGCCAAGCTCGGGCACCTGCCTGCAGATCAGGGCTCGGAGCGCGCTCAGCGATCGCTGGGCGGCATGTTTGTGGCCGATGGCCAGGTCGGTGGAGATGTTGCGTTCGAGAACGGCGCCCTGGGCGCTGAGCAGATCGCACAGCACCGGCCGGGCGGCCAGCGACGTGGCGAGCAGCGTGGCGAGCTCGTCGCCACGCTCGGTCACCGACCCGGTACCCGAACCCACCGTGCGATCGAGTTCGCCGATCCACTCCTGTAATTCGGTGTCGAGCAGTTCGAGCAGGATGGCTTCGCGGGACTCGAAGTAGCGCAGCACGTTGACCTTGGCCAGGCAGGTGCGGCGGCTCAGTTCGTTGAGGCTGAGCTTGGCCACCGGTGTCTCGCGCAGCATCGCGGCCGCGGTGTCCAGGATCTGGCGCCGGCGCTGGGTGCGCTGTTCGTCGGTGCGGGCTCGCTGGAAAGTCACCACCCAAGACTAAAGTACCGCCGGTTCGTTGACAACAAACCGGTGGTACTTTACCGTGGGCCCCACACAAGATACCGGCAGTACTTAAAGGAGTTCACGATGTATCAGGTCCCCGACCAGCACGGAAAGCTCGCCGTCGTCACCGGCGCGAACAGCGGCACCGGCAAAGAAGCCGCCAAACGTCTCGCCGGAGCCGGTGCCGAGGTCATCCTGGCGGTGCGCACTCCCGCCAAGGGCCATCAGGCCGCCGCCGAGATCCGGGCCGCTCACCCCGATGCCCAAGTCCAGGTTCACCGGCTGGACCTGGCCGACCTGTCGTCGGTGCGGTCGTTCACCGCCGCGCTGAGCGCCGACGGCCGCCCCCTGGATCTGCTGCTCAACAACGCCGGGGTGATGAACGTGCCCCAGCGCACCGAAACCGCGGACGGCTTCGAGCTCCAGCTGGGCAGCAACTTCCTCGGTCCGTTCGCCGTGACCACCGGCCTGCTGCCGCTGCTGCTCGACGCACCCGCACCCCGGGTCGCCACGATGAGCAGCGGAACCGCCAACCGCGCGAAGATCGATTTCGAGGACTTGCAGTCGGTGCGCGACTACAGCCCGACCCGCGCCTATGCCCAGTCCAAGCTGGCGGACATGCTGATGATGGTGCACCTGGCCGAACTCGCCGAACAACGCGGCTGGAACCTGGTCTCGGCCGGCGCGCACCCCGGCTACACCCGCACCAACCTGATGACCTCCGGTCCCACCCTCAACGGCGGCCGCCCCGGCCTGCTCGAGACGATCGCCTACAAGATCGTGCCCTCCCAGGCCCCGGAACAGGGCGCCGAGCCGCTGCTCTACGCCGCGACGAGCCCCGACGCGGTCTCCGGCGGCTACTACGGACCCCGATGGGCGATGGTCGGCCCGACCAAGCCCGTCGCGCTGCCGCGACCCGGCCGCGACCGAGCGACCGCTGCCCGGCTGTGGGCCGAAGCCGAAAATCTCACCGGTGCGGCGATTCCCGGCCCTCGCTGACATCCACGCACGATCCCGACACACTCGAGGAGTCAGAACATGAAAGTGGCGATCTTCGGCGCGAGCGGCCTGATCGGCGACGGGTTCCTCCAGGAAAGCCTGCGCGCCCACGACGTCACCGAGGTCCTCACGATCGGGCGCACCCCATCGGGGCTCACACACCCGAAACTGCGCCACCTCACCCACAGCGACTTCACCGACTTCACCGGCCTCGGCAACGAACTCGCCGACATCGACGCCTGCTTCTGGGCCCTGGGCGTCTCCGCGAGCCTGGTCGACGCCGCAGAGTACGAACGAATCACCTACGGCTACACCAGCATCGCAGCCCAGTACATCGCTGCCACCCGCCCCGAGGCCACCTTCGTCTACGTCTCCGGCGGTGGGACCGACAGCACAGAACAGGGCCGGAGCCGGTGGGCCCGGGTCAAAGGCCGCACCGAGAACCTGATCATCACGACCTTCCCCAAGGGATACGCTCTACGGCCAGGATTCGTCCTGCCCGCACACCACAAGCGCTCCAACACCACGGCCTACCGCTGGGGCGCGACCGCCATCACCCCGCTGATCCCGTTGCTACGGCGACTCGGGCCGGCACCGGCCCTGATCACCGACACCGGACAGCTCGGCCGAACCGCGCTCCACCTCGCCCGCCACGGCTGGCCCGACCACGTCCTGGAAAACCGGGCCATCACCGCAGCCGCAGCACCACACCCATGACCGGACCGTTCAGCACCTGCTCACCGAAGGAATCCGGGACAGCTGAACACGACTTCGAGCACCATTGAAACGACTTCGAACATCGACAGTCGACGCCACTTATCGCTCGGGTCACACCGCCAATGCCACTGTCGCGCTGGGTGTTCGGAAACGGTCGTTTTCCGAACACCGCCAGGCGTCGTTCAGAGCACAGTCCTACCTAGCAGCACGCCGTAATTTGTCGGGCGTCCGGCGAGTGGAGCGGCGAATCAGTCGGCGCGTTCACGCCTGCCCGACCTCGAATCGGCTGATCGGGCCGTCCTGGGTGGTGAAGCGCCAGGCAGTGCGCATCGCTCCCCAGCGGTCGTTGGTGTAGTCGGCGACGAATTCGGCCGGGCTGGCGACCGATTCGACCTGCATCCGGCCGTTGGTGGAGAAGACCTCCGAATCCGTCCACTGGGTGAGGTCCCGGTCGTTGCCGTCGTCGCTCATCGTTGCGTCGGCGGTCAACAGCCCGAAGCAGGCGTACGAGTGTCGGCGCTTTCGAACTGAGAGGCATGACACAACCTCGAATTCCCTTTTCCGGCAGCATCAAATAGGCGAGTGGTCCGCTCGACTCCACGGTCGGCGAGGCCGTGGAGCTACCAGGCGCAAAACGGCCATGCCAGTTGCCACGGCGTTTCCGGCCAACGACTCGCGGGACTGCCGCTTCGGCTGATTGGCTGCGCTATGCCGGGGTATGCCGCGATCGGACGAGCGCACCGGATGCTCGTCAGCACATTCGGACGATGGGAGCAGGCCATGCTCGGTCTAGGTATTCTCGGATGGATCATCATCGGCGGACTCGCCGGATGGATCGCCAGCAAGATCATGAAAACCGATGCCCAGCAAGGAATCCTGCTCAACATCGTCGTCGGTGTCATCGGCGGTCTGCTCGGGGGATTCCTGCTCGAACTGCTCGGGGTGGACGTCGAAGGTGGCGGACTGTGGTTCAGCTTCTTCACCTGCATCGCCGGCGCGGTCGTTCTGTTGTTCCTCGTCAAGCTGGTCACCGGCCGCCGTGGAGCCTCGCGATAGCCCTGCCCGGCTCCGATATCGGACGCGCGGCCCGAAGCCTTTGGCTTCGGGCCGTTTTCGGATGTCGTGGGGCGCGCATTCGACCTGAACGATCGGCGTCGCGGTCTCGAGGCGCACGCGGTGGCGGGAGGGTCAGTGGCTAGAACGCGCCCAGCTCAGGGTCGCGACACTCCGGGCTGATCAACCAACCGTTCGGGTGTGGGCACTCAGGCCGGGCAAGACCAGCATGAGCCAGCGTTCGCGCGCGGCGGGGGACCGGTCGATCGGAGCAGTGGAGAACAGCAGGTAGATGTCGGCGACGGTGACATCGGGGTGGACATTGCCGTCGACTTGCCCGGCGCGGATGAGCGTGGCCAGTGCGGCGCCGGCGCGCTGTTCGTCGGTCTGTACCCGGAGATCGGCGCCGAGGGTCTGTGCCGCTGCTTTGGCAGCGTGATTGATGGCCGAGACCTCCACGACCCGTCGCAAGAACGCCGTGATCTCGTGCGTGGCGTCCGCGCCGCCCGCGACACGATCGCGCGCCGCTTCGGCGTCATCGGCGACCTGGGCCACATATTCGGCCACGATGGCGGTGACCAGGTCTGCCTTGGTCGGGAAATGACGGTAGAGGGTGCCGACGGCAACCCCGGCCGCAGTCGCGATCTCGTTCATCCCCACGTCGGGTCCGTGCGTGGTGATCTGTTCACGGGCGGCGGACACGATCTTGCCGCGGTTGCGGATCGCGTCGGCGCGCTGCGGTCTGGCCTCGGTCATGAACTTCTCCCACAGGGTCCTTGCGTGAAGATGAATACTCGTTCACGATAGAACATGAATTGTTGTTCACCTTACCGACAGGAGACGACATGACCGACAAGATCGCCCTCGTCACCGGAGCCTCCTCCGGTATCGGCGAAGCTACTGCCCGCAAACTCGCCACCCTCGGCTACACCGTCTACGGCGCCGCCCGCCGCACCGACCGGCTACAGAAACTGGCCGCCGACGGGATCCGCCCGCTGGCCATGGACGTCACCGACGACGCCTCCGTGCGCGCCGGTATCGAACTCGTCGTGGCCGAGACCGGGCGCATCGACGTGCTGGTCAACAACGCCGGATACGGCTCCTACGGTGCGGTCGAGGACGTGCCACTCGACGAGGCCCGCTACCAGTTCGAGGTCAACGTCTTCGGCGCCGCGCGCCTGGCCCAGTTGGCCCTGCCGCACATGCGTGAACAGCGCAGCGGCACCATCGTCAACATCACCTCCATGGGTGGCAAGATCTACACCCCGCTCGGCGGCTGGTACCACGGCACCAAATTCGCTCTCGAAGGGCTCAGCGACTGCCTGCGGCTCGAGGCCAAGCCCTTCGGCGTCGACGTGGTCGTCATCGAACCCGGCGGTATCCGTACCGAGTGGGGCGGCATCGCCGCCGACCACTTGCGCAAGGTCTCCGGCGACGGCCCCTACTCGGCCCAGGCTGAAGCGGTGGCCGCCTCATTGGGCCCGCAGGCCACCGTCGCCCGCCTTGGTTCCCCGCCGGAGGTGATCGCGGACGCGATCGGCAAGGCCGTCACCGCCCGCCGACCCAAGACCCGCTACCAGGTCGGGTTCGGTTCCCGACCACTGATCTTCCTGAAATGGTTGCTGCCCGACCGTGCCTTCGACGCACTTATCAAGCGCGCCACCGGTATCCGACACTGAATGCGAGCCGTCGCGCCGACGGGTATCGACTAGGAATCGGCGGCTGTGTGGCTGTTCGTATCGGGGCGGGTGGTTTCACCCGCGAGTCCGTGATAGACGATCTCCCGCACGGTTCGGGTGAGCCGTTCGAAGGCCTCGGGAGCGGGGTCGCGGAGTTGGTACATCGCCGCAGCGAGCAGCATGCCGTTGACCGCGCGGGCAGCGGCTTCGACATCGAGATCGGCGCGGAAGTAACCCGCGTCGACGCCGTGCGGCAAGTAGGCGCTCTGGAGCAGGGCGGCGGTGTCGTAGAAATCCAGGACACGTTCGGCCATCTCGTCGTCGATGGCTGCCGCTTGTAACAGCAGGAACCGCGCCGCGCGACTCTTCCCAGCAGTCAGCCGTTCTGCGTGGGCGTTCAGCCACGGCACCGACGGGGATGCCGCGGGGCCCCGCACAGGCGAGTTCGAACCCGATCCTGGCTGAGTAGTGGGAAGAATGCGAGGTGGACGGTGGGAACCGCAACCGGCGAACTGCACGAACAAGATCGCTGCACCGATTCGGCCTCGAAGCGACCTGTCTTTCGACGAGGGCCAGCCAGGTTCTCGACCGAATTCGAATTCGAAGCCGGCTACCCGGATCTCGGCGTGCGTGATGGGCAAGGTTGCCGGGTAGGTTGTCGGTGGGGGTGGTTCAGGGTGGGGATCGTTATGTCGGTCGATGATGTCGCGCGATCGCGGTATCCGTTGTTGGCGGTGCCGCATTTCGGGTGGTTTTGATTCGCCGAGTGTGTCGATCAGTGACAGGCGGGCGGTCGGATGAGTCAGTACTACGAGATGGACGGGACCACACTGTGGAATCCCTCGAACGGCGTTTCGCGGCTGTTCTTGAACCATGTGGGATTCTTCGAGGAGGAACTCGGTGTTCCCTCGGGGATCGGCCCGATGGAATCGGACGTGTGTGAGGTCACTCCTGTTGTACTGGAGGTGTTTTTGGCGACCGTCCTAGCCTGGCGTGGCCGTACCGACCACGCTGTTGTGCAGGCGCTGTCTGACGGCTTTCTCGCCACATTGTTGATCATATCCGAGCGGGCCGGCATCACCACGTCTTGGGATGCTCTGGGCGCCTGTGGAACGGGTGGAATGCATGACGTGCAGGTACGTTCGAGCCCACTGGCCAGCCACGGCGGCGGGTTCGAATGGAGCGTCACTGTTCTTGAGCGTGCACGTCAGCTCGACAGCTTCATGGGCAGCTAGCGCGTCTGGCCGCACGGTAGTCGGCAGAAGCGGATGTTCGTGACCGTGCGATAAGCGGCATGAGGGGGCGTTTGGCAGCGCACACGGCTCGACGAGTTCGCCCGGCTGGCCGGCGAAGGCGTCCTGGCCGTATCGGTCGCCCGCACCTACACTCTCGACCAGTTCCACAAGACTGCCAAGCTCAGCCAGTCCCGTCGGTCCGGCGGCAAGCTCACGCTCGTCCTGTGACCGCCTTGCCTCCTGGCCAGGCAATCCCTCCGCCGCGATCGCGGCGACAGATTGCCGTCGTGCTCCAGATCTCCACATCGGCAGCATCGCACGGACGGTTGCTCCCCACCGGCAACGCTCGGCCCGACCACTGTCGCCTTCACCGCGGTGTGAGCGGACGTTCCTTCCGATGACGTCCTGACACCGGAGCGGTTGCACGCCAGGACTAATCGCCCCATGATTCCCCCCGCCGAGTCGCCGTCACCGACCACACGAACCCGAACCGCATTACTCACCCATTCCGTCGCGGTCGCGTCTCACCGTAGTGGCCGGGTCCTATCCGGCCAGGCCCCGGAGCAGACCTTCCAGGTCGCGCTCGCCCGCGCGGGTCTGGGCGCCGTTCGCCATTCCGCCGCGGATCAATCGCTCGGCCGCGGGACGAGCGAACGTGCCCGCCCAGGCGAGGTGCTCGCGCAGCAGGCCCTCGCCGAGGTCCTCGGGGGCGACGGCACGCTTGGCCGCCGCGATCACCCCCTCGGGCAGGGCCGCGATGTTGCGGGCGAGGCGGTCGACGAGGTCGTCGAGCTCATCGGCGGGAACAGCCCGGTTGACCCAGCCGTAGCGCTGTGCGTTCTCGGCGTCGAACAGCTCGGCACCCAGCACCGCCTCCAGCGCGCGGTGCCGCCCAACTCGGGCGGCCAGGTACTGGGTGCCACCACCACCAGGGACGATGCCCATGAGCGCTTCGATCTGACCGATCCCTGCGCGACCGATCGCCGCGAACGACATATCCGCGGCCGCAACGAATTCCGCTCCGCCGCCGCGCGCGATCCCGGCGAGTTTGACAATGGTCACCTGGGGTTGGTGCCGGAGCAATTCACCGAGGGCTTGGAAGACGTTGACGCCGTCAGGCAAATCGGCCGCGATTTCCGCGAAAGCGTTGGGTGTGTCGACCAGCGACATGTCGACGTGCGCGATGAAGAACTCCGGGTCGGCGCTGTCGAACACGATCACCCGAATCGAATCGTCGTCCCGGACTGCGGCCAGCAGGTTCCGCAGGTCGCTCATCAGGGCTACGTTCAGCACGTTGACCGGCGGGTTGTCGAGCGTGACGTAGGCGATGCCTGCCGCACGGCGCACTCGCAGGGTCGTGTAGGTGTCATGGTTCATGGAGATCTCCGATTCGTACCCGATAGGCATCTAGGTTCCTGATGCATACTTACCCTGCGGCGACGGGAGACCGGCGTCAATAACGCACTTTCAGCATCGTAAGGATTGCGGAGGATACCGATATGACCAGCTCCGACCCCGGGGTCGTCTTCCGATCCGACTGCCCGAGCCGCCCGATCCTCGATCAGATCGCCGACAAGTGGTCGATGATGGTGATGGCGATCCTTGACGAGCCCCGTCGGTTCAACGAGATCAAGCGCCGCCTCGACGGTGTGACCCAGCGGGTCCTGACCCAGACCCTGCGGCGGCTGGAACGCAACGGGATGATCGTTCGCCGCGTGCTGGCGACGTCCCCGGTCGGGGTCGAGTACTCGCGCACCCCGCTCGGCGAATCCCTGCGGGAACCGTTCGACCGGCTGTACGCCTGGACGGTGGCCAATGCCGACGAAATCCAAGCGCGCCAAATCGATTACGACCGAAGGGAACCCGCGCAGTACCTGTGATAAGAAACCATCCGAAATTCGAAAGACCTGGTGCGCGTTACGTTTTAGTCACCGCACGGCAGTGCCGATGTGGTCGAACATCACCGGACGGCAAAGTTGCGACTGACAGGCTCAGCCGAAGGGTATGCAGCGGCTGCTGAACACATACCTGGTCCGGCGACCGTGGGCCTGGTCTCAGGTCCACGAGCACGGTAACGGGGTCGGCGGATTCGACCTCGATGTCGGTGTCGGGCATGGCCGCCAGGCCGACGGCATCGACTGCTCACATCGCGTAAACGGCAGGCCCGCTGAGGATCGGGACCCGGTGTCGGGTCGGCGTGCCCAAGAACGGATAGGCCGACGCAACCTCGCTATCGCCGTCGAGGCGAACAACATCGGACTCGTGCAACCGTCGCGTCGCCGCGGCGAGTGAAATATCGTGCCCGGCAAGAACTTCTGCTGGTTCTGGCACCGTGGGTGGGCGTCCTCGTTCGGTGAATCCTCGAGGGGTAGAGCTGACACGCCAGACTGGGCACTGATCCGGCCGTCGCGAAGGGGTCGCGGCCGTCGATCAGCAGGGTCGGTGAGTCGGTCATCCCGGCCGATACGGCGTGTTCGGCGTCGCGCACGATGTGGTGCACGATCCCGACTTCGACCGGCCACTGCTCAGCAATGCGGTTCTCGAGCACCGGCACATTCGGGCAGTCGGGGACCTGGACGGTGTCGATGATCTGCGTGATCTGCTGGCGTGCGTTCTCTCCGTCCACGACCCGGCGCGTCTGGATGCGGTCGCTACACAGCTCAACGGGCGACCACGCAAAACGCTCGGCTGGGAAACCCCAGCCGAGCGTTTGCATAAACTGCTCGCGGCCTGAACAACTGACCATGTGTTGCGACGACCCCTAGAAATCGCCGATCGACCTGCGGTCGAATTGGGGCAACCTGGCAGATCGGGGCTGGGATGGCGCAAACCCGTCGCCGTTCTGCTGCTCGAACACCGAGGTTGCGGCAGCGTCACCCGCTACACCACCTAGTGCTCCGCTGTCGCGGCAGTGAGCGCGCCGTTGGGCGATGTCGACCATGATGGGCTGACAGCTCAACGGATCTACCCGCAGGCTTCGGACCGCGGGCACTCCGTACGCCATTAGGTGAACAGAAAATCCGTCACCGGATGGGCGGTGCCCGCCACACGCCGCTCGCGATACTGCCCGACCAACCCGTCGAGCCGCTCCAGGTGCGCACGCGTTGCGGCCTGCCACTCGAGTAGGTAGTACCCGCATTTCAAGGGAGTGGTCGAGGTCGTTGTGCAGGCTCACCTGCCATGCTCCCGCACCGGCTTGCGGTGGCTGGTTCGCCCTGAACCCGGGTCCGAAACGGCGACTTGGATGTGGTTTCTCGATCGGGAAGCCGCGTTCCCGGTGTTGCTCGGGGATGCCTCGAAAGTGAATACAGAATCCATGATGTTGCCTGTCGGGAGCGCCTCCGGTGGTGGCGCTCGCGCCGATATGTGGCGAGCCCGCAGCTACCGTGGAGGCTATGCCAACTGCTGTGCACCCCGCAGATCTCGTCATCACCCGGGCCACGCCGGACGAGTGGGCCACCGTCGTCGAGTGGGCCGCGGCCGAAGGATGGAATCCGGGGGAGGCTGATCGCGGCGCGTTCTTCGCCCAGGATCCGCACGGATTCTTCCTCGGGCGGGTCGACGGGGAACCCGCCACGGCGATCTCGGTGGTGAACTACGGCGACACCTATGCCTTCCTCGGCTTCTACCTGGTCCGACCCGATCTGCGCGGACGTGGCTTCGGGATTGCCACGTGGCGAAAGGGGCTCACCCACGCGGGTGCCCGTGTGGTCGGGCTCGACGGGGTCGTGGACCAGCAGAACAACTATCGCCGCAGCGGATTCGAACTCGCCTATCGTAGTGCGCGTTTCGGCGGTGTCGCGACCATGCCCGCACCGGACGGGACCGTTCGCGTCCTGCTGCCCGATGAGGTGGGTGATGTGCTCGCCTACGATGCGCGTTGCGTTCCCGCGGCCCGGCCGATGTTTCTGGCGCGTTGGCTGACCGAGCCGACGCACCGCACCTTCCTGCGGATCGTCGACGCGACCCTCACTGGATTCTGTACTGTCCGCCCCGCCCGCGACGGTTGGCGGGTCGGCCCGCTGTTCGCCGACACGGTCGACGACGCGCGCCAATTGCTCGCTGCGTGCGCGCGAGCCTCGGACGGCGCGTCACTGGCGGTTGATGTGCCACTGGGTAACGAACCGGCGGTGCTACTGGCCGAGACGGCAGGCCTCACACCCACGTTCGAGACCGCGCGCATGTACACCGGTGGCGTCCGAAACCATCTCCAGGACAGAGTTTTCGGTGTCACTTCCCTCGAACTCGGGTGAGGCCACAGGACACATCCTGATCTACGCGAGGCCGTCCGCGCGCCTGTGTGGCGCGCCGCAACGGCGATTTCTAGGGGTCGTCGCAACACGTGGTCAGTTGTTCAGGCCGCGAGTAGTTTATGCAAACGCTCGGCTGGGGTTTCCCAGTCGTGCGTTTTGTGTGGTCGCCCGTTGAGCTGGCGCCTCCAAGCACGCGGTCATCGGGTTCACTGAGTCGGTACGTGACGAACTCACGAGCACCGGTGTGACCGTGACCGCGGTCCTGCCGTCGGTCGTGCGCACCGATCTGGTCGCCGGTGTGCAGCTCGACGGGGTGCTGCCAACCGTACGCCCGAACGCGTCGCCGAAGCCATGGTCGCGTCTTGTCGCCACGGGCGCACCCTGGTCGCGGTGCTGGGTTGGATGCGCGTCTACGAATTGGCCGCCGCGGTCCTGCCCGACCGGGTTACGGCGGTCGTGCGCGGTCACTTCACCCGCGACCGGGTGCTGCACAGCCTCGGCCTCGGCGCCCGTGCCGACTACGACGCCCGCGTACGCCGCGACGCCGACACCGCTCTCTGACCTGACAAGGAAGTCAGCAATGACGCTGCGACACACACTCTTCGGCGCGCTGAGCACCGCCCTGACCGTCTGCCCTGGCCTGCTAACCGTGCTCCCCGCGCGAGCGGGGATGAGCCCGTCGACCGGACGTTCAGCGGCTGCCTCCACAGAAACCCCACAGTTTTGACCGGAATCAATGGGAATTCATGCGATTCGTTGAGAAGAGTCGTTTCTCGGAAACCCTTGGTACTGAGCACTATTGGGAACTGATGAGTAGGTTCTGGACAACTGGAACCCGTGCCAGGTGGTCGCAGGTTCAAATCCTGTGGGTCTGGTAGGCCAGCACTTCTGTCTGGGTCCGGGCTGTTGTCCAGTTCTGCAACGCTGCTGATCGCCATCAGTTCGAACCTGCTGGTGTGAGGTCGGCGATGCCTCGCGCGGGTGGGCGACGAAGATCTGTGCGGTTGCGGGCAGTGCATCGGCGCCCGGAAGCGGGGGACTTGTCGGCTGGAGCCCGAGCGGTCCGGTCGTTGTCGGCGGTCGGCTGGTCGGGCGTCTCGCTCAACCGAGATCCGGGCGGCCTCTCGCTGATACATTTTTCAGACGAAGAAGGCCCCGATCAAATGATCGAGGCCTTCTTTGCGTGTCCGGAGGGCGATTCGACCACTACGCACACCAACTATCCCAGCAGACGTCGTTGGTGGTGGGCTGACGCATGCGGTGGGGAGGCCTTAGACGGTTGGTTCCCATGACGGTGGCCGTGCCGATACGCTGTGAACGCCAACCATTAGCTTGTATCAAGCCTGTGCGCGGCCGATTACCCAATCACGAACGCCCCGCACTCGTCACCGCCGATTTCAGCCGGTCAATGCGCCGCGCATTCCCTGAATCGTCGTTACCGAGCGTCCAAGTCGTCATGCCTTGGTAGCCGGCGGCACAAGCCGCTGGTTGTAGCGGTACATGGATGTCGCGGCAGCCAAGGGTTGGGACGGGCGCACTAGCTTGAAGGAGTCGTGGCATTCGGCACGCTCGATGTCGGCACAGGGAGACCGCCCGGCCTTGGTAGCGAAGGTCGGTCTGGTTTTCGTACGGTCTTCAGTGGCGTGCGGCGCCGATGATCAGCCCGCCGAGCAGGGCGCGCGCCAGCTCTGCCGCTCGCGCGCGACTGAGGGTGAGATCGGCGGATTCGGCGATCGTGAGCGACATTTCGGTGAGGGCGCCGTAGAAGGCGCTGGCAAGCAGTTCGGGCGGGTGCGGGTGGATATGGCCGGCATCGAGCAGGCGTTGGGCGCCTTCGATGACGAGCCCGATGAGGTGGCGCTGGTCGACTTCACGCCAGCGTCGCCAGCCCAGCGCGATGGGGCCCTGCAGCAGCACGATGTGGCGATACGCGGGTTCGGTGCAGATATCGAGGAAGGTTTCCATCGCGCGCTCGATGCGTTCCACTGGATCGGTCGAGGAGTCCAATGCGGCTCGGATACGTTGTGCCGCTTGTTGTTCCAGGTCATCGACGACCGCCTCGAACAGCCCCTTCTTGCCATCGAAGTGGTGATAGAGCGCGCCGCGGGTGAGGCCGGCGGCCCGCACCAGCTCCTCTGCCGACAGATCGGTGTACTCCCGTTCGGCGAACAGGCGAGCCCCGGTCTCGAGCAGCGTCTGCCGAGTGTTCTCGACGTGCTTGTCACGCAAAGACTCCATGCGCTATGTTTAGCACATACAGTGTGTATGTCAGATTCGCTGTGAATCGAGGATGTGGCCAGTATGGACAAGTCGGTGGACGTCGTGATCGTCGGCGCCGGAGCTGCGGGCTTGGTCGCCGCCCGTGACCTGGTGGGCAGTGGATCTGAGGTGCTGGTGCTTGAGGCGCGGGACCGGGTGGGTGGCCGTCTGCTCAACGCCGAGCTGCCCGGTGGCTCGCCGATCGAGGTCGGTGGGCAGTGGGTCGGTCCGACCCAGCATCACGTGATGGCGCTGATCGGGGAGCTGGGCCTGCGGACCTACCCCACCCACACCGTCGGGCGTCACATCGCCGAGCTGGGTCGATCCCGTTCCGAGTACACCGGCCGTATCCCGCGGGTGAACCCGCTGGCGCTTCTCGACATCGCCCAGACGCAGCTGCGGCTGGACCGGTTGGCGCGCAAGGTCGCCCGCGCCGCGCCGTGGGGGTATGAGCTGGCAGAGTCCCTGGACGCGCAGACCTTCGACACCTGGCTGCGTAACCACGCCCACACCGCCGACGGGCGAGCCTTCTTCCGATTGATCACCGAGGCCGTGTTCTCCGCGGGCCCGGAGGACATGTCGGCGCTGTGGGCGAACTTCTACATCGGCGCCGCGGGCGGACTCGACGCGCTGATCAACGTCGCCCAGGGCGCCCAGCAGGACCGGATCGTGGGCGGTACCCAGACCATCGCGCTGGCCATGGCCCAGGAACTCGGGGACCGGATCGTCCTCAACAGTCCGGTGACCGAAATCGATTGGGACGACACCGGAGTGCGAGTCCGCGCCGACGGCGTGACGGTGCGTGCGCGCCGTGCCGTGATCGCGGTGCCGCCGCCACTGGCCGCCCGGATCCGGTTCGCCCCGGGTCTGCCCGGTGATCGGGACCAGCTCGTGCAGCGGATGCCGATGGGCCGGGTGATCAAGGTCAATGTCGCCTACGACGAGCCGTTCTGGCGGGCCGAGGGCTGGTCCGGCCAGGCCAACAGCGACCGGCGAGCCCTGGGCACCGTCTTCGACAACACCCCCTTCGGCGGTGGCCTCGGCGTTCTCGTCGGATTCCTCGAGGGCCGCCACGCCGACACCAGCGCCCGGCTGGCCTCGGCCGACCGCCGCGCGCTGGTGCTCGAGGATCTGGCCGGGTACTTCGGCCCGCGGGCGCGTAAACCCATCGACTACATCGAAAAGGACTGGGCCGAAGAGGAATACAGCCGCGGCTGCTACGGCGCGTTCACCACGCCCGGCACGCTGACCCGCTTCGGACCCGCACTGCGCCGCCCGATCGGCCCGCTGCACTGGGCAGGCACCGAAACCGCCACGCGCTGGCCCGGTTACATCGACGGTGCCACCGAGTCCGGCCACCGCGTCGCCGAAGAGATCCGCAGCGCCTGACCGTCGCTGCGGCGAACAAATGACAGCCATCGCCGATTGTTGCTCGCGCACACAGGCCATTACGGCACAGGTGCACTGCGATTGATTCAGTTGTTGACAGGGCGGTCTCGTCCGCCCGGAAAGGCAGACATGATGCACGAGGACTCCACGCGTACTGAGGGCCCCTCCGGTTCGGCTCAGACCACAACGGTGGCTGTGGTCGGGGCAGGGTTGGCGGGACTGACAGCGGCGCGCGCTCTGCACCGGGCAGGTGTCGATGTGCTCGTGCTCGAGGCCGCCGACCGGTTGGGCGGGCGGGCGATGAGCGAAACCACCGCGCTGGGGTCACGCGTGGATCTGGGCGGGCAATGGATCGGCCACCACCATCACCGCATCGCCGCGCTGGCCCGCGAGCTCGGTGCCACCCAGTTCCGCATGCACACCACGCCGCTGCCGACCATCCTCGACGGTGCTCGCCGTGTACCGCTGGGCGCGCCGTCGATGCTGGCGACCGTAGGCCTTCTTCTCGGCCTGGAAGCGTTGTCGCACATCCATCCGCCCCAGCGGTGGGACACCACGACGGTCGCGGACTGGTTGGCCAAGGTGCCCGGGCGCACGCCACGACGACTCCTGGAACTGGCCGCCCTGACCTCGTGGACCGCGGACCTCGACCGGTTGTCGGTGCAGGCGATGATGACGTTGATCCGCCTGCAGGGCGGACTGCGGACCATGCTGTCGACCACCGGTGGCGCGCAGGAGGATCTGCTGGTCGAAGGTGTCGGTACCCTCGTCGATCGCCTTGCCGACGACCTGAGCTCCCGTGTTCGTCTCGGGCACCGGGTCGCCTCGATCGTGGCGGGCGCCGACGGCGTCACCCTCGCTACTACCGAGGGGACGATCCACGCCACCAAAATCGTGGTGACAATTCCGCCACCGTTGCTGGACCGCATCAGGTTCCAGCCGTCCCTGCCGCCCGATCGGGTCGCCGTTGCTACCCGCACCTACATGGGATCGGTCTACAAAGCGATCGCGGTCTTCGACCGGCCGTTCTGGCGAGACCGAGGCACGAATGCGCAGATCATGGTCCTCGGTGCTCCCGGGATCGCGGTGTTCGACACCAGCCCACCCGACGGTCCCGGCCACCTGTGCATGCTGGTAGCCGGCCCGCACGCACGCGCACTCGACCAGCTCGGCGCCGCCTCTCGGCGCGAAACCCTCCTCGGTCCCCTGATTTCCCAGCTCGGCACCGAGGTCCTCGATCCGGTGAGCTGGCACGAGAAGGCATGGCATCTCGACGACAACGTCGGCGGCGGCTACACCGCACTTCCCGAACCGGGCACCGATGCGCTCATGCCACTGCCGTTCACGCCGGTGGGCGACATCCATTGGGCCGGTACCGAAACCGCAGTCGATCACCCGGGCTACCTCGACGGTGCCATCGAATCCGGCACCCGCGTAGCCCACGAAGTCCTCGACGCCCTCGCGCAGCGAGACCAGCTCACGCCGCGATAGCGAAACCGACGGCAAGCATCCTTCCTCAGCGAGACGACTGAGTGGCGAGTCGGGAGTGGCCGTCGCAAGGATGAATCGGCGATTGTCGAGGTGCTGGGACTCGATGATCAGTCGAGCGCACTTGGAAGGCGTAGTAGGGGAGTGCCTGCCGTGTGGATCAGCCAAGCTCGCGAATTCGGCAACGCGAATCGGGTGTGGCGAGCGACCACGGTGTTGCGGGATCCACCGAAGAACAACGTGACCCGTCGTGGGTTCGGCAGAGTCGTCGCCGACATGAGCCGGCCTCGTCGACATGGCCGCAGTGTCGGTCGTGCGGCACCACCATCTTCAACGAGCTGCTAGCGAGTCAAAACCGGAACCTGCTGTGGCGCATCAGCTTCGGCGAAACATGGACGCGATACGCACCCGCATCGTCCACACCACCGCAGCGATCCGGGCGTTCATCACCGGGTTCGCTGATGCGATACGGAGCCAGGACCCGCACGCGAACCGTCCTGGCCACCGGGTGAATGTCAGCGATGCGGCGCATCGGCAACGCAGGCAGATATGCGATGTGCGCTCGATCTGTACAGGATTCGTTCTGCCGTTTCTTCCTGAAGCCCATTCCCAGAACGAATGGTGATCGAGGCGATCGTCGCGACAGTCGCGGCACACACATGTGGCGGCTACGACGTGGCTGTCGACGGGGTTGTGGTCCTCAGCGGAGGCCAGGGAGAGCCCATGTGTTCCGGGCGTCGCCGGCACGACAGGCAAGGCGACGCGGGTCGAGTGGGGGCCTCGGCGCGTGGTTCAGCGTCGGCGGTATCCGCGAATGGCGAGCGTGCCGAAAACCACGGTCAGCGCCACTGTCCACGCCAGCGCGCGCCACATGGGCGCGGCGACCGGTCCGGATGCCGCCAGCCCGCGCATCGCCTCGACCACCGACGACACCGGATTAGCGGCGGCGACGGGCTGAATCCACGAGGGCAGATCCTGGCGGGGGACGAATCCGGTCGACAGGAACGAAGCCACCAGCAGGATCGCGTTGAGTGCTGAACCCACCGCCTCCCCGGATTTGGCGTGGACGGCGATCGCCACCATCATCCAGGCGACCCCGGTACCGAAGATCAGCGGCAGCACGAGGAAGCCGATGACGCCGAGCGTGCCGCCGGTGAAACGGAATCCGAGGAGATAGCCGACTCCGATCACCGCGAGCAGGGTGATCAGGTTGCGCACCGCATCCCCGGCGATGCGCCCGATCAGCGGGGCCGCTCGAGCGATCGGCATCGCCCGTAGCCTGCGGTCGAATCCTGATTGCAGATCGTCGTACGTCGTCATGGCGGTGCCGAGCCCGGCGAACGCGATACCCATCACGGCGAACAGCGGCAGGCTGAAGTTGACGTAGTCGGCCCGGCTTCCGCCGGGAACGACCAGCGAGCCGAACGACACCGTCATCAGCACCAGCAGGATCAAGGGAAAGAATGTCGCCATCATCAGCAGGACGGGGTTGCGCAGCGTCACCCGGATAGCCCGGATGGTGAGTGCCCACCCGTCGATGAGCACATGCGGGCGGGGTCCCGTCGGCGTGCGGGTTTTGTTCACAATGACCTCCGATATGCCCTGGCCGCGAGCGCGACACACACGACGAACCCGCCGCTCAACCACAGCAGAGCGGTCGTGACGGGCCCGGCGAGGGCTGCCTGCGGGTCGGCCAGCGCCCGCAGCGCGTCTGCGGTGCAACTGAGCGGCTGATTGGCGACGAACGGCTGCAACCAGTCCGGGAACGCCTCGGTCGGTGTGAAGGCGTTCGACACGAGCAGGAACGGGAAGAAGATGACATTGGTGATGACCTGGACCGAGTCCACCTTGCCTGCCGCGAAACCGATCGCGATGAACCCGGTGCACACCACCGCAGCGAAAAACAGTGCGACGAGCACGAATCCGATCGATGCGAGTACACCACCACCGAGGTGGAAGCCCATGACGGCACCGGCGGGCAGCAGGACCGCGATCGTCAGCAGCGCACGGGTCAGCTCCGCGCCGACAAGTCCCAGTACCGGGGCGATCGGTGAGACCGCCATGGAGCGGAGCCTGCGGATCATGCCGCCGGTCACGTCCTCGACCGACAGAATGGCCGCCGACATGGCCGTGAACAGCATCGCCTGCAGAATAACCGCGGGCAGCATGTACTGGCCGTAATCACTGCCGATCCGGCGCTCGACCACGGTGCCGAACACGACGTAGAACATCGTGGCGAAGACCAACGGCAGCACCACGGCGCCGATGACAGAGGCGGGGCGTCTGCTCATCAGCCGCAGGTGGCGACCGGCCAGGATCGCGGTGTCGGCTGGCATCGACGGATATGGACGGGTCACCGTGGCAACGGTTTTCGATGTGGCGGTGGTCGTCACGGGGTCTCCTCGGGCTCGCCCGAGACGCTGGGGTGACCGGTCAGGCGGAAGAACACGTCATCGAGAGTGGGGCGGCGCAGGGCGATGTCGTCGACGGCGATCTCGGCCGCATCAAGCTTGCGCACGACATCGACCAGCGTCGCGGCACCCGACGCGGCGACTGCGACGCCGTCGCTCAGCTCGGCGAGCCCGGTCATGTCCGCCAGCGCGGCAGCGATCCGGGGGCGGTCGCCCTCGGCCGCCGTGACGTGGCAGACCGAACCTCCGGCTTGGTCCTTGAGCTCGTCGGCGGTGCCGTCCGCGATGACACGGCCGTGGTCGACCACCACGATCCGGTCGGCCAGTTCGTCTGCCTCGTCCAGGTATTGGGTGGTGAGCAGGATGGTCATGCCGTCGTCGCGCAGGTCCCGGACCACGTCCCACAGCACCGCGCGGCTGCGCGGGTCGAGACCGGTGGTCGGTTCGTCGAGGAAGAGTACTTCCGGTTGGCCGATCAACGATGCCGCGAGGTCGAGCCGTCGCCGCATGCCGCCGGAGAAGGTACCGCTGCGCCGATCGGCGGCCTCGGTGAGATCGAAGCGGACCAGTAGTTCCTCTGCGCGCTCGGCAGCCCGCCGGCGTCCCAGTTTCAGCAGGCGCCCGAACAGGACCAGGTTCTCGCGCGCGGTCAGGTTCTCGTCCAGGGCGACGAACTGCCCGGTCAGGCCGATCACCGACCGGACCGCGCCCGCGTCGGCCACCACATCGTGACCGGCGACTCGCGCGTGACCCGCGTCGGGAACCAGCAGGGTGGTGAGTACATCGATTGTTGTCGTTTTTCCCGCCCCGTTCGGTCCGAGCACCCCAGCGATCGTGCCCCGTTCCACCGCGAAACCGAGCCCATCCAGCGCGGTCACCCCGCCGAACCGTTTGACGAGGCCCTCCGCCTCGACCGCATAGTCAACCATGGGAGTTAACTTAACCTAACCTAACTAGAAATAGGTAGGCTGCACCGGTATACGGCAATCGGACCAACGAGGTGGGGTGGCGGTGGTTACGTCGGCGAGCCAATCGCCTTGCGCAGACTCGTCAGCGCCTGTGTCTGTGCGTGCATGCGACTGGCTGACCCACGGTTGACGTGGTCGACGGCGGCATACAGCAGTGCCCACATCATGTTCAGGATCCACGAGGCGTCGAGCGCCGCGTCGATCGAGCGGTCGTCGCGCCCCCGTTCTATCGCCGCGATCGCGTCGTCGTCGGACAGGCACGACGTGGTCTCGTCGTACACGCCGGATGTGAAGAAGATGACCGTGAGGACATCGCTGAGTTCGAAGTACGCCTGGCACAGCCGCAGGACGGCGTCGAGCCCTGTCCCGTCTGCCAGGCGCGCACGCTTCGCAGCGTCGGCCACGGCCTGCTCGGTGAGCCGCCCGACGGCGGTGATCAGGTCGGATCGTTCGGGAAAGTAGCGGTGCAGCGTCGTACGCCCGACGCGCGCCTTCTCGGCGACTTCCGTCAGCGACGCGTTGGGCGATTTCGCGAACGTCGCCACTGCCGCGTCGAGAATCGCGCGACGGGTGCGTTCGCGGGCACTGGTCTCTTCGACATCCACGGGTGCAGCATAAGCGAGATCCATCCTGGATATTTGCTTTACTAAAATGGAACAATGCTGTTCCATTGAGGGGGTGACGACGATTGCACCTCCGACTGATACCGCTCCAGCGATGACCATGTCGAACCTGGGTGTCCTGATCGGCTATGCCCGACCGCATACACGCACCCTGCTGATCGGACTCGTCCTCGCCCTCGGCAGTTCTGCGACGGTGATGGCGACGCCGATGGTGACCAAGTCGATCCTCGACGCACTCGGCACGGGCGCGTCGATCATGGGCCCGACCGGTGCTCTGTTGGTGCTGCTCGTCATCGGCGCCGCACTCGGGTGGGGTTACTGGATTCTGCTCGGGACCGTCGCCGAGAACATCGTCTTCGACGCACGCACGATGCTCGTAGGACGACTGCTCGGGGCGACGGTTCCGTCGGTGCAGGCGCGTCCCACAGGCGAGTTGGTCACGCGCGTCACGGCCGACACCCTGCTGCTGAAAGAGGCCGCGTCGTCGGCGGTGATCGGCATCATCAACGCCACCTTCCTGACGGTGGGCACCGTGATCCTCATGGGTGTGCTCGACCTGATGCTGCTCGGCGTCACCATGCTGGCCATCATCGTCGTCGGCATTCTGTTCGGGACGCTCATGCCGCGAATTGCCAAGGCGGACGCGCAGACTCAGGAATCGCTGGGCCGCCTCGGTGGAGTGCTGGAAGGCAGCCTGCGTTCGGTGCGCACGGTCAAGGCGGCACGTGCCGAGCATCGCATCGCCACCTTGATCGGCGCCGACGCGAGCAACGCGCGGACCCACGCGATCGAGTCGGTGCGCGTCTCGGCCACGGCGTGGACCGTCGCGTGGACCGGCGTGCAGGGCGCCATCATCGCGATCCTGGCCATCGGCGCCTGGCGCGTCGACAACGGTTCGCTGACCGTCTCGACGCTGATCGCGTTCCTGCTGTACGCGTTCACGTTGATGGGACCGATCCAGGAGCTGACCACACACATCACGGCGATGCAGTCGGGGATCGCGGCCGCCATGCGTATCCGGGAGATGGAGACGCTGCACTCCGAAGCGGACGTGGCCCACGAGCCCGCGCCGGCGACGGCCGCCGAGCCCGACGCCGCTGTGCGCTTCGACGCCGTCACGGTCCGCTACGCACCTGACGCGCCGCACGCATTGAAGGAATTGACGCTGCGGATTCCCGCGACCGGCCATACCGCCATCGTGGGACCGTCCGGCGCGGGCAAGACCACGGTGTTCTCGACGATCCTGCGATTCGTCGAACCCGACACCGGGACGATCTCGGTGGGCGGCGTGGCCTACCGGAACCTGACGATGCGGGAAGTTCGCGCGCGGATCGCCTACGTCGAGCAGGAATCCCCTTTGGTGCCGGGCACATTGCGCGACAACCTGCTGTTCCTGCGGAACAGTGCCACCGGCGACGAGGTGGCCGAGGTGCTTCGCCTGCTCCGGCTCGACTCGGTCGTCGCGGCTCAGCCGAAAGGCCTGGACACCCACGTTCGCGACACTGACCTTTCGGGTGGGCAGCGGCAACGGATCGCGATGGCACGCGCGCTGCTCGGTGACGCCGACGTGCTGCTGCTCGACGAAGCGACATCGCAGATCGACACCCTGACCGAGGCATCGATCGTCGAAGCGATCGCCGTGCGGGCGCGCACCCACGCCGTCGTCACGATCGCCCACCGGTTGTCGACCGTGCGGCACGCCGATCGGATCGTCGTGATGGACGACGGCAGCGTACGGGCGGTCGGAACGCACGACGAGTTGATGCGCGCCGACGACCTCTACGCGCGGATGGTCCGCGCCGGTGGATTCGCTTAGGCGCACAGTCTTCCGCGGCGGCGTCGACCACGGCCCGGCCTCCTGCGCCTAGCGGACCTCGGACGGGTCGGCGACCGGGGTCGGGAGCAGACCCGCGGTGATGAAACCGTCGACGTAGCGCTGGAGGACAGCGGCATCGATGGCCGGGCAACGCACACCCGATTGCGCGAGTACCGCTCGGGTGCCGGTGTCGTCGACGATCAGGGCGTCGCCGCCACCGTTGAGGTAGTTGTCGGCGACGAGCGCGGCGCGCATGAGGTCGGCGTGCTGCGTGATCTGGCCGGCCAATCGCTCGGCGGCATCGGCCACCGACACGGTGTCGACCGGAAAACCGCTGCGGCGCAGGGTGTTCAGGATGTCTCCGACATTGGTGGGCGCGCTGTTGACCAGATGGTAGATCTCGGTGTTCGGCTGCCGGCCGGTGGCGAGAGTGACCAGCGCCCGTGCCACGTAGTCGACCGGGGCCAAGGTGACGTCGGCGGATTCGATGTCGGGTGCGACCCCGAGGTGAGCGGCTGACCGGATGAGCGTCCAGAACGCGTCATCTGCACTGTTCGCGCCGCTGCTGATCGATCCGGCGACCAGACCGGGCCGGTGCACCGCGACCGGCAACCCACGTTCGGCTGCCGCGAGGACCAGCTGCTCGGCCACCCATTTGGTGGCCAGGTACCCATTGCGCGGCACCTGGTCGGCGGTGATCGCGGTGCTCTCGGTGACGATTCCGGTGTGCCCGACACCGACCGCGGCCGACACGGTGGACACGAAATGCAGGGCCTTCACCCGGGTGTCGACCGCCAGCCGCAGGATCTCGACGGTTCCGGCGATATTGGCCGGGCGCAGGGCGGCATAGGATTCCAGATGATTCACGCGGGCGCCGTTGTGGTAGATCACCTCGATCCGCGCGGCCAGCTCGGCCCAGATATCGGCGGCGAGCCCGAAGCGCGGCGCGGCGAGGTCGCCCGGCAGCGGCACGACCCGGTCCGCGAGCCACTCGGTCCCGAGTCCGTATCGCTGAAGCGTCGTTGCGAGGCGGCGGAGCACGTCGTCGGCGTCCTGGGCGCGGACCAGGCACCAGACGCGCGAGTCGGTGCGGTCGAGCAGTTCGCGCAACAGATGGATACCGACGAAACCGGTGGCACCGGTCAGAAGCACATCGTCGGCCGAGATCGGTGGCGCCGCAAACGCTTCCGGCACTGTGATCGTGGGGTCGAGGCGCGCGTCGTCGATCAGCATGTCGGTCCAGTGCCCGGCGCCCGCCGCACCGGACTCCGCTGTCACGGCCGCCGTCACCGCCCGCGGCGTCGGCGCTTCGAACAGCATGCGGGGGTCGGCGTCGATGCCGAGGCGGTTCCGCAGCTCCGATCGGAGGGTGAAGACCAGCAGTGAGGTGCCGCCGAGATCGAAGAAGCTGTCATCGATCGCGACCGAATCTCGTTCCAGCACATCGGCGAACACCTGGGCCACGGCGAGCTCGCGCACGGTCGCCGGCTCACCGCCACCGGCCGCGGCAGCGTCGCTGTCCCGCTCCGGACGCTCGGGCAGAGCGAGCCCGGCCGCGACGGAGCCGGACAACTGCGCGACAGTCGCGTCGGGATGTGCGGCGATCGCTGTCAGGATCTCGAGGAACCGCGCCGCGAACCCGGCCACCGTCGCCGCGTCGTAGAGACCGGTGGCGTAGCGCAGGCTCGCCGTCAGTCCGCCCGTGCCCGACTGTTCACGCAGCGTCAAGGCCAGGTCGAAATGCGTTGTTTCCCAGGGGATATCGAGGGCGTTCACGGTCAGCCCGCCGAGATCGAGCGTGGGCGAAGGGGGCAGGTTCTCGTAGGAGAACACGGCCTCGAACAGCGGGTGTCTGGTGCTGTCGCGCGGCGGATTCACCGCTTCGACGATGTGATCGAAGGGAACGTCGGCGTTGTCGAGCCCGGCGAGCGCGACCTCCCTGGCGCGCGCTAGCAGCATGGTGAAATGCTCTCGCGGATCGAGGGTCAGGCGCAGTGGCAGGGTGTTCACGAACATGCCGACCAAGCGGTCGAGGGCAGGGTGGCCACGGCCCGCGACGGGGGTCCCGACCGTCACGTCCGCGATCCCGGCCAGGTCACCGAGCAGCACGGCGAACGCCGCGTAACCGGCCATGAAGGGCGTCGCGTTGTGCCGGTGAGCCAGCTCGGTCAGTGCCGCGCCGATGTCGGCGCCGATCTCGAAGTCGATCACCGCGCCGGTGCCGCCCGGCCTGCCGGAGCCGGGAACACGGACTCGATCGGTCGGTAGCGGCAGCCGATCGGGCGCGCCGTCCAGCGCCTGCACCCAGTGGGCGAGCTGACGAGCGGCGGTGGACCGCGGATCGTGTCGATCACCGAGGCGTCGATGCTGCCACAGCGTGTAATCGGCGTACTGCAGCGGCAGCGGCTCCCACTGCGGTGGCCGTCCGGCCGCCCGCGCGGTGTACGCCACGGACAGGTCGGCCACGAGCGGACCGTGCGACCAGCCGTCGGCGGCGATGTGATGGGCGACCAGCGCCAGCACGTGGTCGTCGGGACCGAGATTCCACAGCGCCAGCCGGATCGGCGCGTCGGTGGTGACGTCGAAGGGCGCGGCGACCGCCACCGCGAGTTCGGCGTCCAGCCCGGCCCGGTCGAGTGCGTCCGCGATCAGCGGTGCATCGCCCAGCGCCGCGTCTACGGTGAGGATGCGCACCTGCGGCCCGGCGCTGCCGGCGGGATACACCGTGCGCAGCACCTCGTGCCGGTCCACCACATCTCGCACAGCGGCATCGAGCGCCGCCACATCGAGAGATCCCGTCAGGCGCAACGCGATCGGCAAGTGGTACGCCGAGGAATCCCGGTAGAGCTGATTGAGCAGCCACATCCGCAGCTGTGCCGGGGCAGGCGCCAGGTGTTCGGGCCGGGGCACCGGCAGCGGTGCGTCCTCGGCCTGGTCCTCGGCATCCTCGACCCGCAGCGCCAGCGCCGCGACGGTCGGTGCGTCGAAGACGGTGCGGACACCGATGCCGAGGCGCGCCGCGAGTGTGGTCGCGGTGAGCGAGGTCCCGCCGAGTTCGAAGAAGTCGCTCTCGGCCCCGGCGACCTCGACCGCGAGTACCTCGGCGAAAGCCGCCGCCACCGTCCGCTCGGTATCCGTCGAGACGGGCCGGGAACCGTCGTGACCGAACACAGGCGCGGGCAGGCGACGGGTGTCGAGTTTGCCGTTGGGGGTCAGCGGCATGGTGTCGAGTACCAGGTAGGCGCTCGGCCGCAGATACGCGGGCAGCCGCTCGGCGATCTGGAGCCGCACCCGCTCCACCTCGAGTGGGCCGTCCGGCACCAGGTAGGCCACCAGATGGGTGCCCCGGGAGTCCTGATGTGCGGTGACGGCGGCCCGGCCGACACCGGGGAGGCCGGTGAGCGTGGTCTCGATCTCGCCCGGCTCGATGCGGTGACCGCGCACCTTGATCTGGAAGTCGCTGCGGCCGTGGTAGATCAGTTCCGGCTCGGCATCGGCGGTGAGCGTCACCAGGTCACCGGTGCGGTACACCCGTCCGCCGGGCGGGCCGAACGGATCGGCGACGAATCGGGCCGCGGTCAACGAGTGCCGTCCGTGGTAGCCGCGGGCCAGGGCCGGGCCGCCGAGATAGAGCTCGCCGATGACGCCGGGTGGCACCGGACGCAACCGGGCATCCAGCACCAGCGCGTGAAATCCGCGCAGGGGCGCGCCGATCGTCACCGGTCGGTCCGGCGTCAGCTCCGCGATGGTCGCGATATCGGTGGCCTCGGTGGGGCCGTACCCGTTGCGCATCAACCGGGTTCGCGACCAGGCCGAGACCAGATCGGGTCTGATCGCCTCCCCGCCCACGCCGAGGACACGCAGGTCGGGCAGGGTTTCGGGGTCGAGGGTGGCCAGCACCGCCGGGGTGATGATGGCGTTGGTCACCCGCTCGCGCCGCATGAGTTCGGCCAGGTCCGGTCCGGCCATCACATAGCGCGGGGCCACCACCAGCGTCGCCGCACCGGCCAGTCCGCACAGGATCTCGCCGACCGCCATGTCGAAACCGGGGGAGGCGTGGTGCAGGGTGCGGGCTCCGGGGCGCAACGCATACCGGTCGCGGCGCTCGGCGGCCAGGTTCGCGAGTCCACCGTGGGTCACCAGCACGCCCTTGGGGACACCGGTGGAACCGGAGGTGTAAATGAGGTAGGCGGGGTGCGCGGGCCGGGCGGAGACGGGCTGCCGCAGCTCCGCATCCGGCGCCGCGTCAGGGTCGGCGATCGTCCAGTGCACCGAGTCGGGCAGATCGGTCGGGTGCTCGATGCCGGTGACGCCGAGGGTGGCGCCACAGTCGCCGAGGATGTGGGCGATGCGCTCGGCCGGGTATCCCAGGTCGATCGGCACGAAGCCCGCCCCGGTCTTCGCGATCGCCCAGATCGCGCCGACCGAGGCGGCGCACCGTTCCATGACCATCGCGACCAAGGTCTCGGGGCCGGCGCCCGCGGCCTGCAGCGCACCGGCGAGGCGGTCGGTCCACGCGTCGAATTCCCGGTAGGTCCAGCGCTTCTCGCCGTAGACGACGGCGATGCCGTCCGGGTTCGCCGCGACGGCGGCGGCGATCAGCTCACCCAGTGTGGCCGGTGCACCCGCCGTCGGCCCGCACCAGGGGACGAGCAGGTTCGCCTCGGCGGCGGTGAGGACCGGCAACCGGTCGATCGGAACATCGTCGTCAGCGGCGGCGAACGCCGTCAGGAAGCTGACGAACCGGTCCAGCTGCGTGGTGACCTCGGCCTCGGTGTAGCGGTGACGGTTGGCTTCGAACTCGATCCGCGAGCCGGAACCGGTCACCGGATACACGTTGAGCGCGAGATCCTCGACCGGCCCGGTGGACAGCAGTTCGATGACCCCGCGCGCCGGACCGAGCATCAGCTCGGTGTGGAAGTTCATGATGTTGACCGCCGGTCCGAAACTCAGCGACTCGGCTCGGCGCCCACTGTCGCGGACCATCTCGGCACCGCGATAGCGCTGGTGGCGCAGTGCCCCGCTCAGCTCGGCACGCGCGCCAGCGATGGCGGTGCCGACAGTGTCGCCCGAGCAGCTCAGCGGCACGATATTCGATGTCATGGCGCCGCACGCACGCAACGCGGCGGTGGTGCGCGCAGTGACCGGCAGGCTCAGCGACACCGAGTCGGTGTCGGTCAGCCTGCCGAGGAACGCGGCGAACGCCGCCACCAGCACGGGCGCGATGCCGGGGAAGTCGGCTCGCGTCCGCAGTCGCTCGACCAGCGATGCCGGCAGCTCGGCGCGGGCGTGGATCGGCAGCGGATCGGGAGAACCGGGTCGCGTCGCGAGGGTGACGGGGGCAGGCAGCCCGGCGAGCTGCTCGCGCCAGTATTCGCGGTCGGTTCCGTAGCGCCGCGAGCCCAGGTAGCTCTCCTCCGCGGCGGTGAGCACAGCCGTCGAATCGACTGCGGCCGAGGGTAGTTCGGTTCCCTCCAGCAGGGCCGTGTAGTGACCGCTCAGCAGGTGCTGCATGCGGACGGCGCCGAACCCGTCGAGCGCCAGGTGATGGGCACGGGTGCAGAGCAGGTGACGCTGCGAGCTCAGTCGTAGGACCGTGGTCACGATAGGTGGATCGGCGATCAGATCGAACGGCGCGCACTGATCGGCCCGCATCCAGGCTCGGGCGGCGGCCTCCGGGTCGGATTCCTCGCTGCAGTCGACCACGGCGATGTGATCGTCGATGCCGTCGTCGTGCACCTGTCCCGGTTGCCCGTCGACGATGGTGAAGCGCACATAGGCGCCCAGATCGCGCGCGGCCAGGTGGGCCGCGCGGCGGTATGCCGCGAGGTCGAGCGGTCCGCGCAGGTCGACGTACTGGGCGATGGTGAGCGGCACCGGTCCGAGCAATTGCTGAGCGAACCACACCTCGCGTTGTGCGGCGGTGAGCGGGCGGACAGCAGGGATCGAACCGTGGGGAATCATGGTGCCTCAGAAGCTGGGAGAGAAGGTGGAAGACAGCGCCCGTGCCGTCGGCCGGGCGCTGCGGAACCGGGAACTCAGGCGGGGGTGTCGGTGAGATAGCCACCGCGAGCGAAGAATTCGGCACCGTCGTGTTCGGTGCCGGCCGCGCTACGGACGCGGGTGATCACCAGCGCGTGGTTGTCACCCCGGTGTGGCTGGGCACCGCACACGACCGCGCCGCCACCTTCCTGGACGATCACTCGGCCCGCGGTGCCGCCGTAGCGTGCCTCGGAGATCACCGCGTCGAGAATCTCGATGCGTTCACCGCGGTAGTACGAGTAGGCGCGCGGATACGGCGCGGAGAGCGCCCGCACGAACCGCTCCGAATCGGCCGCGTCCAGCGACCAGTCGACCCGGCTGTCACGATCGGACCGCTTGTGGAAGTAGGTGCGCTCGGCCTTGTTCTGCGGCGTCCACACCGCGGTGCCCTTCTCGAGCGCCACGAGTGCCTCGTGCACCGCCCCGGGAATCAACTCCATGCCGGCGAGAACGAGCTCGGTGCCGGTGGCGCCGGGCGGGATCGGCAGCCGCTTCTGGACCAGGATGTCGCCGGTGTCGAGTTGGGCGTCCATGCGGTGCACCGTGAGGCCGAATTCCTCGGCGCCGCTGATCAGGGCCCACAGCACCGGCGAGAACCCGGTGAATTTCGGCAGCAGCGAATCGTGCAGGTTCAAGGTGCCGTGGGGCGGCATGTCGTACAGCTCCGCGGGCATCCAGGTGTACCAGCTGTTGACAACGATCACATCGGGTTCGGCCTGCTTGACCAGCGCGATGGTCTCGGCGTCGGCACGTTCGGTGAGGTGCACCGGAATGCCGTGTTCCCTGGCCAGTTCCTCGACCGAATCGTTCCAGATCGCCTTGTAGGCGGATTCCGCGGCCGGGTGGGTGACCGCGAGGACCACCTCGTGCTCCGAGTCGATCAGAGCCTGCAGGGTCTTGCGACCCCAGGTTTGGAAACCGAACGACACGATGCGCATGGAACTACCTACCTTCGTCTATGTGTAGGCTTACCTTACATAGATCAGGGTATGTTTGTGTGCGCGGCCGCGACGGCTCTTCCCTGGTGTATCAAGCCTGTGCCTGCACTTGTCTTTGCTCGACGTGCTGGACCTCGATGGACCTGGGTCTGGTGAAGTGCTCAGCAGTGACTCGGCGGCAGGAGGAGAACCGCGCCGCCGTGCGTAGCGAAGGCATCGAGATCGCCACCTAGATGGCGCTACGTCTGATCAGCGAGGGCGCGCCCTGTCTGCACTTCATCACGCTGAACTTCGCCAAGGCGACCAGCGAGGTGCTCACGAACCTCGGCTACGGCGTGACGGCGGCCCCGGTCGGCGCCTAGCCCATTGTGCGGACGGTCGTTTCCCGGCCGAGCGACGATCCACCGAGCCGATCCTGCACCGGCGTCGTCGTGAGTTCGAGGCCGCGCAGAAGTAGTGCTGCCGAGTCCTTGAAAAGTATTTCGTAGCAGCACTTTTCGTTTGAGGCCCCGCGTCGGAGACATCCGACGCGGGGCCTCTGCCGTTCACCGGAGATCACCTCGGATACCGGCTCGTCACCCTCAAAAACGGTCACAGGCGGAACGTGCGGACATCCTCCACAGAAGCCGACTACCTGCGGATTCGCATCCCTCGTTTGGAGGCTGACCTTGCAGCGATGCGTTGTGCTCTCGTGTTCGCCCGGTGTCGTCTGCGGGACAGTTCCACAGACTTCCCGATACCCGGGCGAGCGGGTGTAGGTGCTCGCCTGAAGTCGCCCAGCCTCGGCGTGTCGGAGTGCGACACGCAGGGGAATGTCAGCGTTCAGCAGTCTGACAGCTAACTGGGTTTGCCGCATCTGCGTCCTCGCTCAATTGCTGTGCAGCGTTGCTTGCCGACCAGATAGGGCATGCTCGGTCGAGCGCGTTTTCCTCGGCAAATCGGAGTCATCGCGAGATGTCGGAGCGATCCTGACTATAAGTGCGCCAGGGCACAAGCTGGAGCTTAAGGCAGCATGAACTAGTACGCCAAACTGCTACAACCCAGGAGGGTGCTGGTCATCGGCAAATAGCGGTGCGGTCGGTGTAGCGGATGCCCGAAGCGCCGTAGCCGCGGGCGGTGTTGCCCTACCATTGCGATGTTTGGGGTTTCGGCGGCGATTGCGCAGCCGAGGGAATGCGCGGGAGCCGTCGTTGCGATGTAGTCTCTCGCTCAGGCCACCGTGGCATTCGCGATCGCCGCGTTCAGTCGGAAAGTATGCCCTGTTCAACATTGTCTTTAGGTCAGAGCACGTTATTCGGGCATTGAAGCCATTGGTTGACACGGGGGTCATCGTGCTCGAAAGCGGTGGGCGAGACATACGGTGGGCGTCGATCGAGCGCGTCGCGTCGGCACTTGCACCATGGCGACGACCTGACCTCCCCGGCAGCAGCGATCTCGCTGGCAACGAACTGGGCTCGCACGATTGGCTGGCAGACTGCTGACGAACCGACCGCTCGCTTCAACGGTCGGACTCGTGCAGGTAGGCTGCAAGTTCGGTGCGCGAGCGGGTTCCGAGCTTGGCGTAGACGCGGGTCAGATGATATTGGATTGTCTTGACCGACAGAAACAACTCCTCGGCGGCTTGTCGATTTGTTCGTCCCGCCGAGACCAGAGTCGCGACCGCGCGTTCCTGCTCGGTGAGTTCGAAGAACGGGTCGCGGCTACGCGTTGTATTGACGCCGGCCGCCTTGAGTTCGCGGTCGCAGCGTTGCACCAGAACCTGCGCGCCCAGGGTGGCGAACAGCTCACGGGCCGAACGCATCACGGTGTCGGCGTCACGACGTTTGCCGGCGCGTCGGAGTACCTGTCCGTAGGCGAACTCGATCCGGGCGCGCTCGAACGGCAGTGGGAGGTCCTCCACAGCTTGCAGTGCCGATTCGAAAGCGGGGCGTGCCGCGTCGATGCCGTCGGTAGCAGCGATGATGCGCCCGCGGACCGCGCCGAACCGCGCGAGCGAAGAGCGGTGGTCGATCACGGCGGCGCTGTGCTCGTAGCCGGCGAGGAAAGTGTCCGCCTCGCCGACGCGGCCGGTCAGAACCAACCCGGTGGCGTAGAGATCTGCCCACGGCCACAGCCCGGCCAGATCGCTGTCGGGCGCGATTCGCGCCACACCGCCGAGGGCACGGACGACGCCCTGGTAGTCAGCGCGTGATTCGGCGTATTGAGCTTGCGCTAGGCCGGCGGGAATTCGCATCGCCATGTACTCGGGTGAGTCGGCGCGCCCGAGACGAAGATGCACGTGCGCGCTGTCGTCTTCGCCTCGCAGAGAACAGATCTGGGCTCCGGTCCAGTGGATCAACGGACGGATCAGGTCGATGCCGGACTCCTCGGCGTCGAGGGCGGCATGCTCGACAGTACGCAGCGCCTCGTCCCACTCGCCGACCGCGAATTGGGCGCGCGCCAGCCATGCTTGGGCCCAGAGGGAAATGCGAGTCGAACCGAAGCGGAATGCGGTGGGCACCGCGTTGGCCAGCAGCAGGCGGGCGTCGTCGTAGTCGTCCATTGCCAGTGCCAGCCAGCCTTTGGCCATTCTGAAACGCTGGGACTGGGCACCGGAGACCGACTCGACCAGATCGGTGTCGTAGGTGCGCAAGGCCGTGGCGATGTCCCCGGTCATAGCGTGGCCCAGCCCGTTGATGGCGGCCGCTTCGATAGCTTCGGGCATGCTCCCGGTGGTGATCCGGGCTACTTGGCCCGCCCAGTGCAGAAGGCGTTGACCGTCCCAGCGAGCGAGGGCGTCGAGCACATGTCGCTGACCGATCGAGGCAGCGACCGGGCCCGCCGGGTCGTCGCCGAGTTCGCGCCAGCCGCGGGTCAGCAACAATTGCGCTTCGGCGGCGCGGCCGCGCATCACAGCCAGATGCCCGAGGACCGAATCGCGAAGGGCGCCGTCACCGAAGCTTTCGATCTCGGGAACGAGCGCTTCGGCGCGCGGGATCGACCCGGCGCCGATCAGCGCGTCGACACCGCGGATCAATCGGTTCTCCCGCTCCCGCGGGGTCGAGGAAATGTGGCTGGCAGCGATGAGGGCGTCCGCGCACGCCCCCCATTCGCCGTTGTTGGCACGGGTGGCCGCGTAGATGTCGAGTCGAGTGGCCAGGGCAGGGTTGGCCGTGGGTTCGGCGGCGACCAGGTGCGCGAGGCGTACGCCTTCATCGTCAGCCGACGCGGCCGCGCGCCGGTGCAATTCCCGCAGTCGCAGGGCTGGAAGGCAATTCAGTACGGCCGCGCGAACCACGGGGTCCGGGAAGGCGACCACGGACAGCGGGCGGGTCTGATCGAGACGGATCAACCCGGTCGCACGGGCGGCGTCGAGAGCGGCGACCGGGTCGGTGACAGCGGCCAGCGCGGCGGCTTCACCGAGTCCGCTGCTGGTGGACAGTACTGCCGCGGCTTCGAGTAGCCGGCGTCCGGAGTCGGTTGCCGAACCCAGTGCTGCGGCCGCGGCGGCGTATTCGGCTCTGGGAACAGGGAGTAAGGGTGTCCAGCGACTCCATATCTGTGGATCGCTCTCGCGCAGTAGGCGCACCAGGTGGGCCGGATTACCGCCGGTGTGTGCGGCCAGGCGCGCGGTCGACACGGCACCGAGTCGAACGCCGGCGACCTCGACGGCGAGGACAGCGACATGGGCTGGTGTCAGTGGCCTGAGCCAGATCCGTTCGCGACGGCAGTCGTCGAGCAGTGCGAGCGTTTCGGCGTCACCTGGCTCGGCGGTGTCGGGATCGACGGCGAGGACCACGAGCATGCCTTCGACGGCGCGGTCGAGTGCCCCGGTGAGTGCCCGCATCGACTCACGGTCGATGTTGTGTGCGTCGTCCACGAGCACCAGAACCGGACCCCCGGTGATCGCGGCGTCGGAAACTCGGTCGAGCACCGTTTGCCAGCCAGGTTCGGCGACGTCCGCTTTGGTCAGCTGTTCCACCACCGCGTGGGGTGTGTTCCGTTCCCAATGATGGGCCCGCGCGCACAGGGCAGGCAGGCCGATGTGCTCGGCCCGGAACTGTTCGAGCAGCGCGGTCTTGCCCAATCCCCGGTTGCCGTCGACGACCAGCGACAGCGCGGCGCCGGCCTGTGCCCGCGCCACCGCGTCCCGAAGTGCGATGAACGCGCGGTCGCGTCCGAGCAGGGTCGTCATGGGTTCACGCTAGTCCGAGCACGGCTCGAGAAGCCCGCGCGCGCAAGGCAGTGGTCGATGGCGTGGAGAACGCCAGGAGGAGGAGTCGTGCATCGGTTACCGCCAAGCTCGAAGGGGTGAAACGGAGGAGGAAGACGGTCAGCCGAGGTCGCCACCGGCGACAGGAAGGATGGTCCCGGTGATGTAACCGGCTTCGTCGGAGGCCAGGAAACAGATCGCGGCGGCCTGCTCGTCGAGCGTGCCGTAGCGGTGAAGCAGGCTCGACGAGGTGGTCTGGGAGACCACCTCGTCGTACCAGCCCGCTTCACGGTCGTCTGCTGGAGCGGGGCCGCGGGCGATACGCCGGGGTGGTGCCTCGGTGCCGCCAGGAGCGGTGGCGGCCACTCGAATCCCATACTGTGCGACTTCCATGGCCAGCGCCGTGGTGATCGCACTGACCCCGCCTTTGGCCGCCGCGTAGGGCACGCGGTTGATTCCGCGGGTCGCCACCGAGGAGACGTTCACGATCACCCCGGAACGCTGTTCGATCAGATGCGGCAGTACCGCGTGGCACATCCACAGCGTCGGGAACAGCGAGCGCCGGATCTCGGCCTCGATGCGGTCGGCGGTGTAGTGCTGGAACGGCCGCGCCCAGATGGTGCCGCCCACGTTGTTGATCAGGACATCGATGCGCCCGAACCGATCCAGGGCGGCCGACACCGCGGCCGCGGCGCCTTCGGCCGTCTCGAGGTCGGTGAGTACAGCCAGCGCGCGGCCGCCGCCGGTCTCGATCTCGGCTGCTTCGTCGCGAGCGAGCGGGGAGCGGTCCACGAGCACGACCGCACCGCCCTCCGCCGCGACGCGCCGCGCGACAGTCCGGCCGATGCCCTGGGCAGATCCGGTGACCATCACGATCCGGTCGGCGAATCGGCCGGCGGTCAGCATGCTCACGAGGCGACTCCGGCCAGCGCGGGATTCAGGGCGCCCGAGGTCGCGAACTTCTCGAAGAAGAAGTTGGCCGGGGTGATTGCGTGGTCGGTGAGCCAGGTTCGCGCCGATTCGACCATCGGTGGGGGTCCGCACAGATAGATATCGACTTCGCCCGCGTGCAGGTGCTCGTCGGTGATCAGGTCGGTGACGTGGCCGCGTCGCCGCGCGCTCGTCCCGGTGCCGGAAACGCATACCTCGTAGCCGAAGTCGGATAATTCGGCGGCGAATCCGTCGAGTCGGTCGAGCTCGATGAGGTCAGCGTCATTGCTCACCCCATAGAGCAGCCGGACCGGATACACGACACCGTCGGCGCGCATCTGCTCCAGGATCGACAGGATCGGGGCCAGTCCGGTACCTCCTGCGACCAGCAGCACCGGGCGGGTGACCGCACGCAGGAAGAAGCTGCCACGCGGGCCGGTGAAGGTGAGCTCGTCGCCCGGGCGGGCCCGCTCGCGCAGGTAGTCGGTCATGGCACCGGCGTCGAGGAGCCGCACCAAGAACGACAGCGTCGTCGCCTCGGGAGCGTTGCTGAACGAATACGAACGGGTGGCATCGGTGCCCGGCACGGTGAGGTTGACATATTGGCCGGGCAGGAAGATCAGATCCGCGCGGTTGCCGACCTCGATGGTGAGACCCGCTGTGGTGCCGGAGAACCGCTGGATATCCACCACCTTTCCGGTGAACGTCGCGGCGGCGGTCTTGGCGAGGTCTGAGGTGCCCGCGATCTGCAGCACCAGGTCTGATCGCGGGGTCATCTGACAGGGCAGACAGAAGCCGGCATCGGCCTCGTCGTCGGTGAGGGCTTCCTCGATGTAGTCGCCGCCGTCGTAGCGGCCGGAGTCGCAGAACGCTTTGCACGTCCCGCAGGCGCCGTCACGGCAATCCAGGGGGATGTTCACCCGCGCGCGATAGGCCGCGTCGGCGACGGACTCGTCGGCGGCACAGGTGACGAAGCGGGTGATCCCGTCCTCGAAACTCAGGGCAACGCGATAATTCATCCGTGCCTCCTCACACGTGATAGATGTCGACGACGTGGTGGATGTAGTCGTTCTTGAGCACCACTTTCTTGCGCCGGATCAGCGGCTGCGGACCGGCGAAATCGACGGTGTAGTAGGAGGTTCCGAAGTAGGTGTCGAGGTTGGTGTAGCGGAAGTAGAGGGTGAACCAGTTGAAGCGCACATCGATCTCGGCGTCGCGGCGTTCCAGCAATTCCACGTTGGTGATGTTGTGTCCGGTGCGCGGCTCGGGCAGGCTGGTGGCGCTGGATCGGTCGGTTTTGATCCGGAACACCCGATCCTCGATGCCGCCGCGATTGGGGTAGTAGATCAGCGAGATCTCGGTCATCGGATCAGCGGTGAGGTCACCGTCATCGGCCCAGGCCGGCATCCAGAATTCGGCGTCGGGGTGATAGCACTGAATCCACTCGTCGAAAGCGCGGTCGTCGAGCAGACGAGCCTCTCGGAAAAGGAACTGCTCCACTGCTTCTCGGGTGATGGTGGTCGGAATAACGGCAGTCATCGAGTGAGCTCCTGACCGCGGGCGCCGGTGGTGGTCCCGGCTGAGCCGCCGATTCCGCAATCCAGCGCGCGACGCAGGGCGCGGACCCAATAGCCGTGCTGGATCGGATACAACCCTTCGTCTTCGACCTTGACGCCGCTCGAAACCGGGTTGATCCCGATGCGGCGGGCGTCTTCGTCGGGGCCATCGAGCTGATGGGTGACGCCGCGGCTGAGGTCGTTGTACGGAGCGCTGCGAGCGAGGTAGGTCTTCTGGCACGACCGGAACTCCTCGAGGTCGTCCGGGGTGGCCATGCCGGTGGCGTTGAAGAAGTCCTCGTACTGCCGGATGCGATGCGCGCGTGCCGTCGCGCTCTCGCCCTTGGGCGCGATACAGTAGATGGTGACTTCGGTCTTGTCCACCGAGACCGGCCGGAAATGCCTGATCTGAGAACCGAACTGATCCATGAGGTAGACGTTCGGGTAGAGGCACAAGTTGCGGGAGACCCCGATCATCCAATCGGCGCGGTCTTGGCCGAACTGGTCGATCAGCTCGTCGCGCCGCTCGGACAGTGGCCGGTTGGCCGGATCGGCCCACTTGGTCCACAGGAGCAGGTGGCCGTGGTCGAACGAGTAGTAGCCACCCTTCTGTTTGGACCATGTGCCCGCGTCCATCGCCTTGGTCGTGTTCGTGGACTCGCCACTGGTCCGCCTCGCCGTGGTGGCGGCGTAGTTCCAATGGGTGGCCGAGACGTGGTAGCCGTCGGCGCCGTTCTCTGCCTGCAGCTTCCAGTTGCCGTCGTAGGTGTAGGTGGACGCACCGCGGAGCACTTCGAGACCGTCGGGGGATTGGTCGACGATCATGTCGATGATGGCCGTCGTCTCCCCGAGATGCTCGGTGAGCGGTACGACGTCGGGGTTGAGGCTGCCGAACAGGAAACCGCGGTAGTTTTCGAAATGAGCCACCCGGGTCAGATCGTGCGAGCCGTCGGTGTTGAACTGCTCGGGATACCCGGCCTCGCGAGGATCCTTGACCTTCAACAGTTTTCCGTTGTTGCTGAAGGTCCATCCGTGAAACGGGCAGGTGAACGTGGTTCGGTTGTCGGTCTTGCGGCGGCACAGCATCGCGCCCCGATGGCTGCACGCGTTGATCAGCGCGTGCAGCTCGCCGGTCTTGTCGCGCGAGATCACCACCGGCTGGCGGCCGATGTAGGTGGTGAAATAGTCGCCCACGTTCGGGATCTGCGATTCGTGGGCCAGATAGACCCAGTTGCCTTCGAAGAGGACGGCCATCTCCAGCTCGAAGAGCTCGGGGTCGGTGAACACCTCACGTCGCATCTGGTAGCGGCCGGTGGCCGGGTCCTCGATGAGCGCGCCGTCGAGCTTGCCGCGCAATCTGTCGGCAAGACTGTCGGCGCGTGGGGGCCGGTCGAGTATCTCGGTCATGAATCCTCCGGTGGCGTGCGTGTTCTACCGCATTACGATGGCAGTTTGTGTCCACCGTCACACCGGGGTAATGCCTAGTGCTGACCTAGGCCCCCACGTCAGATGTTCGGGCTGTGACCGAGCTCGGTGCTGAGCCGATCGGCGTGCGCGCACAGCGTGGGCGCGACCTCGGCCCGGAATCGTGCCGGAGTGGAACGCCCCGTGGATGTGGAGGAGGCCAGCACGCCGACAACGGCCCCGGAGTTGTCGCGAACTGGTGCGGCCATGGAGATGAGGCCGTCCTCGAGTTCGCCGTAGGCGAGGGCGAATCCCTGCTCGCGCACGGTGGCCAGTTCGGTCCGCAGCGCGGCCGGATCGGTCATGGTCCGGGGGGTGAGTGGAGTCAGGGGGGCGGTGTCGAGTGCCTCGGCGATGGTCGATTCGGGCTGCCAGGCCAGCAGCGCGCGCCCCATCGACGTGGCGTAGGCCGGAACTCGGGTCCCTACCGCGACATTGATGCTCATGATCCTGCGCACGGGAACTCGCGCGGCGTAGATGACCCACCCGTCGTCGAGGACGCCCAACGATGCCGACTCCCTGGTGCGTTCGGCGATCCGAACAAGGTGCGGCATCGCCGCCTGGACCAGCGATGTTGCGGCGGAGTAGTGCTCGCCGAGCGTGAGCACCCGAGCTGTGAGGCACCAGCGGCCTGCAGCGTCGGTGACGAAGCCCAGTTCGCGCAGCGTGAGAAGAATGCGTCGCACAGCGGGACGGGAGAGTTCGGTGGCGTCGGCCAGCTGGGCCAGGGTCGGATTCGGCCGGTCGGCGTCGAAGGCGCGAAGGACCGCGAAGGCGCGGTCGATGCTGCGGACGTAGTCGCGCTCGTTGATGTTCATGCACCCACCTGGGTCGAGACTGGGCATTTCGCCGGGTCGAGGTGATTGACAATGGTTTGTGACGCCCCGCACAGTTGTCTTTGTACGCAGAGCGAGCGGTTTGTACGCATAGCGTACACAGGCTTCGCGGCATGCGCGGAACTCCCAGCCCCAATTCCCTTCAGGAGAACCCACTATGACCACTGTCGAGCAGCCCACCGCTGCCGGTTCCGGCGCTGCTGCTACCGCGAATTTCTCCGGCACCCGCGTCAGCGCCGACACCTCCCCGCAGCGCCTGGCCGCCATCGCCGCCGATGTCTTGCGGTCCTTCGCCCGAATCATCGACGAACACGCGATCACCTACGCCGAGTATCGCGTGCTCAAACAGTGGCTCATCGACGTCGGTCAGTACGGCGAATGGCCGCTGTGGCTCGACGTCTTCGTCGAGCACGACATCGAAGAAGTCGCCTACCGTGGGCAGAGCGGCACCAAGGGCAGTATCGAGGGCCCGTACTACGTCCCCGACACCACGCGTCTGCCTGCCACCTGCACCTTGCCGATGCGCGAGGACGAGGAAGGTTCGCCGCTCGTCTTCGCCGGCCAGGTCCGGGATCTCGAGGGCACACCGCTGCCGGGCGCCACCATCGAGATCTGGCACGCCGACGCGCAGGGGTACTACTCGCACTTCGCCAGCAACACCCCCGACGGCATTCTGCGTGGCACGGTCGAGGTCGACGCCGAGGGGCACTTCGTGGTCACCACGGTGCGCCCGGCGCCCTACCAGATCCCGACCGACGGCCCCACCGGGTGGTTCATCGAGAAGGCGGGGTGGCACCCGTGGCGTCCGGCTCACCTGCACCTGATGGTCAAGGCGCCCGGCAAGCGCACCATCACCACCCAGCTCTACTTCGACGGCGGTAGTTGGATCGGCGACGACGTCGCCACCGCTGTCAAGCCCGAGCTGATCCTGCGCCCGCGCGCCGACGCCGAGGGCATCGATCACGTCGAGTACGACTTCGTCCTCGATCCCGCCTGATCAACTCCGAAAGGTATCCGGTGCACGACCTGACGATCGACTCGTTGCGCACGACCGTTCTCGACGTTCCGCTGGTTCGCCCGCATAAATTCGCGACCACGTCGATGAGCGCCCAGCCATTGCTGCTGGTCGAGATCCGCACCGCGGGTGGCGCGGTGGGATACGGCGAAGGAGTCGTCCCCGGCGGCCCGTGGTGGGGCGGTGAATCGGTCGAGACCATGCAGGCGATCATCGAGCGCTACATTGCGCCGGTCGTCGTCGGGCGACGTGCCGACGAGATCACCCGAATCATGCTGGACATCGAACGTGTCGTCGCCGCAGCACATTTCGCGAAAGCGGCAGTCGACGTCGCGCTCCACGACACCTGGGCGCGGGCGCTCGGCGTACCGATGCATGTGCTGCTCGGCGGCGCCTTCCGCGACAGTGTGGAGGTCACCTGGGCGTTGGGGGCCGCGCCGGTCGAGGCCATCGTGGCCGAGGCGGAGGACAGGCTGGAGCGCAAGCTCCACCACAGCTTCAAACTCAAGATGGGTGCGTTGGATCCGGCCGAAGACACCGAACGGGTGCTCGCGGTGACCCGTGCACTGGAAGGCAGGGCCGGTGTCCGGGTCGACATCAACGCCCGCTGGGACCGCTTGACAGCATTGCGGTACCTGCCCGCGTTGGCGGCCGGCGGAGTCGAACTCATCGAACAGCCCACTCCGGGTGAGCAGTTGGAGGTACTCGCGGAGCTCAATGCCGCGCTACCGGTGCCGATCATGGCAGACGAGAGCGTTCGCACCCCCCACGATGCGCTCACCGTCGCCCGGTTGCGGGCCGCGGATGTCATCGCGGTCAAGACCACCAAATGCGGCGGCCTCGCTCGGAGCCGGGAGGTGGTCGCGGTGGCACGCGCCGCGGGCCTGGCCTGCCACGGCGCCACCTCCATCGAAGGCCCGATCGGCACCGCTGCGTCGATCCATTTCGCTTGCAGCCAACCAGGTATCGACTTCGGCACCGAGCTTTTCGGCCCCCTGCTGTTCGCCGAGGAACTGCTCACCGAACCGCTGCGCTACGGCGACGGGGGAGTCGCGCTGCCGACCGGCCCCGGCCTCGGTGTCGAACTCGATCCCGCCGCGGTCGCGGCATTCACCCGTCCCTGACAGGAGTCGAAACCCTATGGCGCTCTACCACGTTCGCATGGACGTCAAAATTCCCGACGATCTCGATCCCGACCGGCGCACCGAGATCGTGACCCGCGAGAAGGAATACAGCCAGTTCCTCCAGCGGCACGGGACCTGGCGGCATCTGTGGCGGATTGTCGGTCAGTACAGCAACATCAGCGTCTTCGACGTCGAGTCCGCCGAGGAACTGCACGAGATCCTGTGGAACCTGCCGCTGTTCCCCTACATGCAGCTCGAAATTCTTCCGCTGACCCGTCACAGCTCGGCGGTAGCCGACGACACCGGACGCCGGATCGTCGAATCCGCCCCCCACTGACTGTCCCAGAGCAAGCGAGGAACATGCCGTGGCGACGAAGCCCGACATCGTCGACGACCAGATCATCGGCGCGCGATGAGCGCGGCGGTGCCGGTCCATGTTGTTGTCGACGGACCATCCGACGCGCCCGCGGTGGTGCTGAGCGGTTCCCTCGGCAGTGATTCGAGGATGTGGTCGCCCCAAGTCGAGCCCCTCGTAGCAGCTGGATTCCGCGTGGTGTGCTACGACCACCGCGGTCACGGGCGGTCGCCCGTACCGGCGGGTCCCTACACCGTCGGTGAGCTGGGTACGGACGTGGTCGATCTCCTCGATCGGCTGGGACTCGCGCGAGTGCATTTCGTGGGACTGTCACTGGGCGGCATGGTCGGGATGTGGCTCGGGCGGCACCAGCCCGAGCGGTTGATGTCGCTGACCCTCTGCTGTACATCTGTCGCACTGGGCGGCACAGGGAACTACGAGCTGCGAGCGGGTCAGGTGCGCGACCGCGGCACCGCCATTGTCGCCGAGGCTGTGGTCGATCGCTGGTTCACCCCCGCTTGGCGCGATGCCCATCCAGACCGGGTGCGGGGCTATCGGTCGATGGTGAGCACGACAGCTGCCGAAGGCTATGCCGGATGTTGCCAAGCCATCGAGTCTTTCGACCTTTTCCCCGAGTTGCCGGCCATCGAGACGCCGACGTTGGTCCTCAGCGGTTCCGACGACACCGCTACACCGCCTGAGCACGGCTTCGCTGTCGCCGCGGCGATGCCACATGGACAGCATGTCGTCGTCGCCTCGGCCGCACACCTGGCCAATGTCGAGCAGCCGACGCGCGTGAGCGAGGAAATCATCGAACACGTCAGGGCGCACACGACACCCCCGCAGTGAAAGGCAGACCACTATGGAAAAGATCGAGCGAACAGCGCGGGACCGATGGCTCGTCGTCCCGACCTCGGAGCCGGATCCTCAGGTCGTCCACCGATGCACCGAGGCGGTTGTCGCAGCCGCGCTGGCCGAGGTCTCCGATGCCTCGGTGGTATCTGTCGCGATCAACCGGACCGGACAGCTGAACGTCCCCGCCAGCGCCATCGGGATGCCGGCCTTCATCGAGCAGGACCTGCCCGGCTATTGCGAGGTCGTGGTGCACCAGCAGGATCCCGGTGGGCACACGGTCGAAATTCGTGTTTGGGTGCCGCTGACCTGGAACGGGCGATTCCTGGGCACTGCGGGAGGAGGAAACCGGACCACGGCGGGCCTCATGTCGGGTGATGAGTTCCGCGGCGCCACACTCGCCAACGCGGTGCGCAACGGCTTCGCTGCGGCGAGCACTGACAGTGGGGTCGGCCGGGACCCCCGGATATCGGATTGGCAGCTCGACGAGAGCACCGGTGAACTCGACGACAACCTCATCGAGAACTGGGTTCACCGCAGCACGCACGACATGACCGTGATAGGCAAGGCGGTCACTACCGCGATCCACGGGGCCACACCCCGCTTCTCCTATTTCCAGGGCACGTCGGGCGGTGGGCGGCAAGCGATCGCCCAGGCCCGGCTCCATCCCGCCGACTACGACGGCGTGTGGTCGTCGGATCCGGCGATGAATTGGACCCGGCTCATCCCGGCCGAGTTGTGGCCGGCACTGGTGATGAAGGAGCTGGACAATGCGCTCGCACCCGAGAAGTTCGAAGCCTTCCGGCAGGCCGTCGTCGACGATTTCGCGCTGCGCACCGGCTCGCCCGAATCGTTCACCACCAGCGACGAACCCCCGGCATTCGACCCGTATCGCCTCGTCGGCCAGGCAACAACGGCCGGCCCGATTGTCGAGGCCGACGCTCAGGTCATGAAGATGATCTGGGACGGCCCCCGGACCGCGACCGGCGAGCAATTGTGGTTCGGGCTACGCCCCGGCGCCGAATCGTGGGGTGCCCTGGGACCCCACGGGCTGTGCATCACCAAGGAAGAGCCCGATGGACGCCGCACGCCGGACCCGTGGGCCATCGCGCTGTCATGGTTCGCGACCTGGTTGCAGCGTGATCCCGAATGGGACTGGCGGACTCTGACCTTCGACGAATACGAACGACTCTTCCTGAAGGGCATCGAGGAATTCGCGTACCTGTCCGTCGAGGACCCCGATCTGTCCGAGCTGCGTGACGGCGGCCGAAAACTCCTCCTCACGCACGGCACCGATGATCAGGTGATCTTCTCGCAAGGATCACGGCATTACTTCGACAATGTGATCGAGCACATGGGCGGCCGCCCTGCGACCGACGAGTTCGCACGCTTCTTCCTGTGCGCCGGTGACGGGCACAGCTTCCGAATCCCGTCGGGCTTCGGCATCGACCTGGCCACCGGCATGATCGCATTGATGAATTGGGTGGAGAACGGCATCGCCCCCGATTCGCTCGAAACCTTGCACTTCGCTGATGACGGGATCTCGGTGGCAGAGGTTCGATCGATCGCCGCCTACGGCACCGCATCGGTACTCGATCAGCAGGTGACTTACAGATCGCCGCGGCACCCGTCCGCTGTGGTCTTCGAAAGGAAATAGAAATGGTTCAGACAATCACAGCCGAGACGCTGGAATCGGGTCCTGGAGTGGGCTATCGGCTGGCCTGGAAACTGCGCGGCGGGACGCCCGTCAAGAACCGATACGAACGCACGCGGGATCTTCGCGTGCCGCTTCGAGACGGCACGGTGGTCATGGCGGATCTCTATCGTCCCGGAGGGGCGCGCCGGCGGCCGACGCTCTTGGTCAGAACGCCGTACGGTCGCTCCAAAGGCGGTCTGGAATTCGCCTATTACGCGGCCCGCGGTTACACCGTCCTGGTCACCGCCAGCCGTGGCACCGACGGGAGCGAGGGTGTCTTCGAGCCCATGATCCACGAGGCCGATGACGGTCACGACGTCGTCGAATGGATGCGGGAGCAGCCATGGTTCGACGGTCGCTTCGTGACATACGGGACGAGCTACCTGGCGTTTACCCAGTTTGCTCTCGCCGAGAACGACTATCCGGAATGGAAGGGCATGATCGCGGCCATCGGGCCCCACGACTTCGGCGAAATCATGCACGGCCGTGGTGCCTTCGATCTGCTCAACTTCCACGGTTGGTCGGACTTGATGTCGCACCGTAATAATTCCTCCTCGTCCATTTTCGCGGAGACGCTCGCCATGTTCAGATCCCTGGCCAGGGGGAAGGAAATGCTCGCCACCACGCCGCTGGAGAAGTCGTCGACCGCGCAGATGCGAGCGCTCGCGCCATGGTTCGCCGACTGGGTCACCCACCGCGACTTGTCGGACCCGTACTGGGCTTCCTACAGTCACACTTCGGTGCTCGAACGAATCGAGCGACCCGTTCTGCTGAACGGAGCGTGGAACGACTTGTTCGCGAAGCAGACGTTGACTCAATGGCGCGTTCTCCAGGCCCGTGGCGTCGACCTCGAGGTGCACATGACGCGGGGTGGCCACGCTGAACCCGCGGCGGCATTGCTGAACCTGGACTTCGCGAACCGATCGCTGGATTGGCTCGACGCACTGCTCGACGGGACACCCGATCGGGTGGTGTCGATCGGGCATCGGGTGGCCATCGGCGGGACGAAGCGACAAACGGTCCTCGAATCCTGGCCACCCGCGGCGGCGCCCCGAGAGTTGTGTGGTGCGCACGGCGGACGGTTGCGGCATGAACCTGCCGAGCCCGACGGCCAGTGGACGACGCTGGTCTATGACACGGCCGATCCCACACCGTCCTATGGCGGCAACATCATGGGTATGGGTGCGGGCTATGTGAACAACGGCAAGCTCGAGGCTCGCGGCGATGTGGTCGTCTACACCAGCGCGCCCCTGGCCGAGGATGTGCTGGTCGCCGGTGTGCCACGCGTCGCGCTGACCGTGGAAGCATCCTCAGGATTCGATGTCTTCGTTCGCCTGTGCGACGTTCACAAGAAGTCGATCAACGTCTGTGACGAGATCACCCGGTTTCCCGAAGGCGGTGAGCATTCCATCGATCTCGAGCTCGACGGCACCGTGCACCTGTTCAAGCGTGGCCACCGCATCCGATTGCTGATCGCTGCGGGGGCGTTCCCTCGGTTCGATCTGAATCCGGCTCTGCTGCCCATCGATCGAGCGCCCGGGAGTACGACGGCCCGATTGACGTTGGCGATTTCCGATAGCAGCGTGAAATTGACTCTGCCGGAAAGGAATTCGGGCTAGTTCGCGATCCGTGCCGAGCGTGCGGTACACGCACGGATGGCGGTCCGGCCGCGGACGCCCGAACTCACTTCACTTGACGAATCGGGCGTCGCGGTCGGAGGGATCAGCTGCCGTGGCCGGTGTGAGCGGCCACGGTGTCACTGTGACAGTGGGCGGAGGTCTTCGGCGTTTCTCAATAACTCACAGTGGCCATCCGTGCGACTTCTGGATTCGGCAGACCGTGGTCCAACGCGGAAATACGAGATCACGCAAGACGGCATGGGGCCAAGTGGACAACCATTGTGGCAACGTCCCCGCATACTCGCCAGTTCCACGCGCCATCGCCGATTCGGCTTCAACCGATTCGATGTCAAAATTTGAATCGGATCGGGAACAATCACATTCGGCGACCTGTTCAGTGTTCCGGCCGCCTCCATGCGGCCGGAACACTGTCAGATGTCAGCGAAGCTCGGCGATACTTGTGACGTAGCGTCGGGCGTCTTCGAGGCCGATCTGGGCCGCGCGGGGACGTAGCCGGGTGTCGAGGAGTTCGGTGCCGACTTCGGCGAAATCCGGTCCCTCGGTGATCTTCACGACGCGCACGCCTTGCCGGGAAACAGCTTCGAGTTCTGCTTCCTCGGCGGTGTTGGCCAATGCGCCTCCCGAGGGGCCGATGAACACGATCGCGTCGAGGTTCTTTTCGGCGGTGAGTGCGGCGACGGTGGAGGTGCGCCGGGTGTCACAGTAGTGGCTGCCGCCGAAGGCGACCGGGGGGAACAGTCCGGGTACCGCGCACGAGGAGGCGATAGCGCGGGTCAGGTCGATGCCATCGGCGCGTTTCCAGAGCACGGTGTCGCCGGTTTCGCAGTTGACGGAGCTCACCCGCAGGTCCGTGTCCGGCCAATCGGCGACGGAGTCCGGCAGCAGGGAGGCGATGATCTGGGCGAATACGGTGTCGTCGTTCGCCGGGGTCGAGGTGAGGATGAGCTTGCCTATCGCACGCGCCCGTTCTTGGATGGATCCCTCCGTCGACACGAGCAGGTGCAGCATTTCCGGCGGTATCGCGGCAGTCCCCGCACTCACTTGGTCGTCGTCCGCCTCGTGCTGGGTCAACTGCCAAGATGTCGCGTAGGCGCCGCGTTGTTCGCCCCGGGCACGTTCGGCCAAGTCGGCTCCGCTGGTGGCGATTGCGCCGACGATCGAGCCCGCGGAGGTACCTACGGTGACCGCGCAGTCGGTGACGCTGAATCCTGCGTGCTCGGCCAGACCTGCGAGAACGCCGGTCTCCCAGGCGACTCCGACCTCCCCACCGCCGCCGAGAATCAGACCTATCTTCATGTTCGTCTCCCCACATTCGAATCGGTCGCTTCCGCGCGGCCTATCTACGATTTTGCCGCGAGCCGAGGGTGTGCAGCAGCCCGCCATATGGCGGTAAAAGGGGGTAGTTCGACCGCCAATTGCGCACGGCTATCTCGCCGCTAATCGCACTGCCGGTGTTCTGTACGGTGCAATGTTGCGAAACTATTGATTTTCTATACGCTGGCAGGACAACCCGGAGGGGGATCTCCGAGGTTGATCACAGCGGCAAAAGTGTTGCCGCGCTTCGGTTGTCGTGGGCAATGAAACCGCTGGGGACGCTCGGTGGTGGGTCTTCGAAACGAGCCTCGCCGGTGTCGCACTGTCGCGACCGAGACATCAGGACGACGATGTCCGCTAATCCTGTCCGAAGGCCCTCGTCGAGCGCGCCCGGCCGGATCCGTGCATGCGCTGGGGGCGGCGCGCACAGATCCCCCCACCTGCCCCGCCGTCACGGGTGATAGCTGCTCGTGACATGTAAGTCATTGCGTAACAGGAGGTTTCGAAGATGGCTACTCATGCTGAGCTTCGCTCATACCTGACGAAGGCCGCGAGCGAGCTACAGGGGACGCGCAAGAAGCTCGCGGCGCTCGCGTCGCGGCGTACCGAGCCGATTGCCGTAGTCGCCATGGCGTGCCGTTATCCGGGCGGTATCACCTCGCCCACCGAACTCTGGGACCTGGTGAGCACCGGGCGCAGCGCCGCCGCGCCACTGCCACTCGATCGCGGCTGGGATATGTCCGTGCTGACCGCTCCGGACCAGGACGGTCCTGGTGCGACCTACGTGCGCGAGGGAAACTTCCTCGATGCCGCAGGCGATTTCGATGCTGCGTTCTTCGGCGTCAGCCCTCGCGAGGCGCTCGCGATGGACCCACAGCAGCGGTTGCTGCTGGAGGTTTCGTGGGAGGCCATCGAACGCGCGGGGATCGACCCGCAAGCCCTTTCGGGATCCGATACGGGCGTGTTCATGGGCGTCACGGCGCAGGAGTACGGCGCGCGAGCCTATCGCGACCACGAGGGCCTGGCCGGATACCTGACTACCGGTACCGCCATCAGCGTCGCCTCGGGCCGGCTGTCGTATGCGCTCGGACTGAACGGTCCGGCCATGACCGTGGACACCGCCTGCTCGTCCTCGTTGGTTGCCATCCACCTGGCGATGCGCGCGTTGCGCGCGAGGGAGTGCGGGCTGGCGCTGGCCGGAGGTGCGACCGTGGTGTGCTCGCCCAGCATCTTGGTCGGCTTCTCCCGACTCGGCGCGCTGGCCCCGGACGGGCGTTGCAAGCCGTTCTCCGCCACGGCGGACGGTTTCGGAGTTTCCGAAGGGGTGGGTGTGCTCGTGCTGGAGAGACTTTCCGACGCCCGTCGCAACGGGCATCCGATTCTGGCAGTACTGCGCGGCTCTGCGATCAACCAGGATGGGGCGACGAACGGTCTGTCCGCGCCCAATGGCGCGGCGCAGCGCCGGGTTGTTCGGGCGGCCTTGGCCGATGGCGAACTGACCGCCGGAGACGTCGATGTGGTGGAGGCGCACGGCACTGGAACCACGCTCGGCGATCCGATCGAGGCGGCCGCGTTGCTGGCCACCTATGGTGCTGCTCGCACCGCCGCGCGGCCGTTGCTCCTTGGCTCGATGAAGTCCAATATCGGCCACTCCCAGGCTGCCGCCGGGGTGGCGGGTGTGATCAAGATGGTCGAAGCCATACGCCGGGGCACAGTGCCCATGACCATCAATGTCGCTGCCCCCACTCCGGCGGTGGACTGGTCCAGCGGCACGGTCGAGGTGGTCACCGAATCGGTGCCGTGGCAGACGATGGCGGGAAGGCCTCGCCGCGCCGGGGTTTCGGCGTTCGGCATCAGCGGCACCAACGCCCATGTCGTGCTCGAGGAGGCACCAGCGGTCACCGCGCCCCAGCGGGGGCGCGTCGCGCCCGCGATCGTGCCGCTGGTGCTGTCCGCCAAGACCGCGCCCGCGCTCGCGGAGCAGGCGGCGCGGATGCTCGCGGTACTGCGCGCCGGAGCAGAGCCGATGGACCTGGGTTTCGCGCTGGCGGAGGGACGCACGGCCTTCGCCGAACGCGCCGTGGTGATCGGTGCCGATACGGACGAACTCGCCGAGGGCCTGGCAGTGATCGCCCAGGGTCGCGTCGGATCCGGCGTGGTCGTTGGCCGAACCGTCGTCGCGGGCGGCACCGTTTTCGTCTTCCCCGGACAGGGTTCGCAATGGGCCGGGATGGCGGTCGAATTGCTCGATACCGCGCCGGTTTTCGCCGAGCACATCGCGGCCGTGGCTGCCGCCTTCGCCGAGTTCACCGACTGGTCGCTCATCGACGTGCTGCGTGGGACGCCGGGCGCGGCCGATGGGAACCGGGTCGATGTCCTACAGCCCGCGTTGTTCGCGGTCATGACCTCGTTGGCCAAGCTGTGGCAGTCGCTCGGAATCACGCCGGACGCGGTGATCGGCCATTCGCAGGGTGAGATCGCCGCCGCCTATATCGCTGGTGCGTTGTCGCTGCGCGACGCGGCCCGCGTGGTGACGCTGCGCAGCAAGGCGATTGTGGAACTGGCAGGGCAGGGCGGGATGATCTCGATCGCCCTGCCGCAGGCCGAGGCGACCGCGCTGATCGCGCGCTGGGCGGGCGCGCTCGGGATCGCGGCGGTCAACGGCGCGCGTTCGACCGTCGTTTCCGGCGCCGCGACAGCGTGCGACGAGCTGATCGCGCACTGCGAGGCAGAACAGATCCGCGCGCGCCGTATCCCGGTCGACTACGCTTCGCATTCCCCGCAGGTCGACCGGATCCGCACCGCGCTCGTGACGGCGCTGGACGGAATCGCGCCGCTACGATCGGAGATCTCCTTCGTCTCCACGGTGACCGGTGAGCGCATCGACACGACAACCCTGGATGCGGACTACTGGTACCGGAACCTGCGCCAGACCGTGCGCCTCCACGACGCGGTGCTCACCGCGCACCGCCTCGGCTATCGGGGCTTCGTCGAATCGAGCCCGCATCCGGTGCTGACAGTCGGCATTCAGGAGACCATCGAGACCACCGACGCGGAGAATTCGGTCGTTGTTGGTTCGCTGCGCCGCGACGAGGGCGGGCTGCGACGTTTCTTGACCTCGGCCGCGACCGCGTACATCGGTGGGCTGCAACCCGATTGGGGTGGCTACCTGGGCGGGTTCGGGGCGCGCCCGATCGATCTGCCCACCTATCCGTTCCAGCACCGGCGGTTCTGGATCGACGCCGAGGCCGGCGGTTCGGGTGATGTCACCGCGCTGGGTTTGGCGCCGGCCGCGCACCCGCTGCTGGGCGCGGTCATCGCCGACGCCGAATCGGACAGCCTGGCATTCTCCGGGCAGTTGTCGCTGGCGGCCCAACCCTGGCTGGCGGACCACGCGGTGCAGGGTTCGGTGCTGGTACCCGGTGCGGTCCTGACCGAACTAGCCCTGTTCGCCGGCGAACGCGGGGGCGCTGCGCGCATCTCGGAAATCGTGCTGCAGGCGCCGCTGATCATCCCCGAGAGCGGTGCGGTCGCTGTCCGGGTCGTCGTCGATGCGCCGCAGCACAACGGTGAACGCACTGTCCGCATCTTCTCTCGACCCAGCAGCGACGACACCGCCGCCTGGACGCAGCACGCCGAGGGCACGCTGGCTCCGGAAACCACCACCCCCATCGCGCTTTCCGGAGTCTGGCCCCCGGCCGGCGCGGAAGCGGTCGACATCGACGGCACCTACGATCGACTGGCCGCGGCGGGCTACCAGTACGGCCCGGTGTTCCAGGGCCTGCGCGCCGTGTGGCGGCACGGCAGCGACATTCTCGCCGAGGTCACACTGCCCGACCAGGCCGGTGCCGAGGCCAAGCGTTTCGGCCTGCACCCGGCGCTGCTGGACGCGGCGCTGCACGGGCTCGATATCGGAGGGTTCCTGACCGACGCGGATCCGAGCCGGATTCGACTGCCCTTCGCCTGGGAGGGGGTGTCACTGCGCGCCGTCGGTGCAACCAGTCTGCGGGTGCGCATCACTGCGCACAGCTCCGAGCGGGTGGCGGTGACCATGACCGATCCGGTGGGTTCACCGGTCGCCTCCATCGACGCGCTCACCGTGCGACCGATCTCGCGGGCACAGCTCGCCGCGAGCCAGGACGCGACCGCCGACGGGCTTTTCGGCGTCGAATGGATTCCGGCACAGCTGCCCGAGATACCGATCGCGGCGGCCTGGGCGGAGCTGCCGGTGGCGGCGGACGCCCCGGCCGGGACAGCGGGCGTACTGCGCCGGTGCGGTGGAACTGGTTCGGAAAGCTTTGCCGCGGAGGCGGTCCACGACAGGCTGATCGAGCTGCTCGCGCAGGTTCGTGAGTGGCTGACCGATGCCCGGTTCACCGGCGCGCCGCTGGTCGTGGTGACCACCCGGGCAGTCGCGGTAGCCACTGGTGAGGACGTTCCGGATCTGGTCGACGCACCGGTCTGGGGTCTGCTGCGCTCGGCGCAGACCGAGAACCCCGGCCGAATTCTCCTGCTGGATATCGACAATCGTGCGGAATGGCGCGAGGCGGTCACGACCGCGCTGATGCTGGCCGAACCACAGGTGGCCTGGCGGCGCGGCGCGGTGTACGTGCCCCGGCTGCTTCGGGCACAGACCGACATGGTGGGCAATGCCGCACTGGCCACTGGGCAGAGCTGGCAGTTGCGCATGCAAGGGCGCGGCACCTTGGACAGTGAGAACCTGGCACTTCTCGACTATCCGCTGATCGAGCGCCCGCTCGACAACGGTGAGGTGCGCGTTGCGGCCCGCGCCACCGGCGTGAACTTCCGCGACATCATGATCGCGCTCGGCGTGTATGCGGATCCGCACGCAAGTATCGGCGGGGAGGGCGCAGGCGTGGTACTCGAGGTGGGACCAGGCGTCACCACCGTCGCGGTGGGGGACCGGGTGTTCGGTGTGATGGATGGCGTCGGCCCGGTGACCATCACCGATCACCGCCACATCACCCACATACCAGTGGGCTGGAGTTTCGCACAGGCCGCCTCGACCTGCGCGGTGTTCGCGACCGCCTACTACGGACTGCGCGACCTCGGCGATCTCGGCCCCGGCGACCGGCTCCTAGTGCACGCCGCGACCGGCGGCGTCGGCCTGGCCGCCATTCAGCTGGCCCGGATGTGGGGCGCGGAATGCTATGTGACCGCGAGCCCGGCCAAGCAATACCTGCTGCGCGAGCTCGGTTTCGATGACGCGCACATCGGCAACACCCGGACCCTGGAATTCGAGCGGCAGTTCCTCGACGCCACGGGTGGCGAGGGATTCGATGTGGTGCTCGAAGCCCTCGGCGCCGAATACGTCGATGCGTCACTACGTCTCATGCCGCGCGGCGGGCGCTTCCTGTCCATGGGCAAGACCAATATCCGGGAACCCGAACAGATCGCCGCGCAGCATCCGGGCGTCCGGTACCGGGCGTTCGACCTCTACGAAGCGGGCGCGGATCGCATTCAGGAGATGCTCGTGGAACTGGTGCGTCTGTTCGGCACCGGCGTCCTGCGGCCACTACCTGTCTCGATCTGGGACGTGCGCCGAGCCCCGGAGGCACTGCGCTACCTCAGCCAGGCCCGGCACATCGGCAAACTGGTCCTGCAGCAACCCGCACCGCCGCAGATCCCCGGTACCGCGCTGATCACCGGTGGTACCGGGGTGCTGGGCATGGGTTTCGCCCGGCATCTGATCACCGCCCACGGGTATCGGCACCTGATCCTCACCAGCCGGCGCGGCCCCGAGGCTCCCGGCGCGGCCGAACTCGCCGCGGACCTGTCCGAACTCGGGGCCACGGTCGATGTGGTGGCTTGTGACGTCTCGGACCGAACGGCGCTGGAGACGCTGCTGGCGCAGATCCCGGTCGAGGCGCCGCTGACCGCGGTCCTGCACGCCGCAGGTGTGCTCGACGACAGCGTCTTCACCGCGATGACCCCCGAGCAGCTGGTCGGGGTGCTGCGGCCCAAGGTCGACGCGGCATGGAATCTACACGCGGCCACCGAACATCTGAACCTGTCGATGTTCGTGCTGTTCTCCTCTGTCGCAGGCACTTTGGGTGCACAGGGCCAAGCCAACTACGCCGCCGCCAACGCGTTCCTGGATGCGCTAGCCCAGTACCGGCGTCAGCGCTCGCTGACCGCGGTCTCGCTGGGCTGGGGCTGGTGGGCCGATGCCACCGGGATGACCGGGCATCTCGACGAACGCGACCACGCGCGGATGAGCCGCAGCGGACTCGTTCCGATGACCACCGAAGACGGTCTCGCGCTGTTCGACGCCGCCCTGTCACTCGGGCGCGCCGTCGTGATCCCGGGACGGTTCGACACCGCCGCACTGAGCTCCGGGCGGGCAGACGAGGTGCCCGCGGTCTTCCGGGGCCTGGTACGCGCGCCGCGTCGCCGCGATGTCGCGGGATCCGCTCCCGAAGTCGGCGGGCTCGCCCAGCAACTGGTCGGGCTGACCGCCACCGAGCAACATCAGCGTGTGCTGTCGCTGGTGCGCTCGGTCGCCGCCGCGGTGCTCGGGCACGAAAGCCCCGGAGCGATCACTCCCACAGCGCAATTCAAGGATCTGGGGTTCGACTCGCTCGGCGCGGTCGAATTCCGCAACCAGCTCAAGGTGGCGACCGGAATGCAGCTGGCGACCACTGTCGTGTTCGACCATCCCTCCTCGATAGCGCTGGCCACCCACATCTGTGCCGAAATCGCCCCGCCCGCTGCTGATCCCGCAGATCTGCTGCGTATCCAGCTGGACGCGCTGAGCGGCACACTGGCCGAGACCTCGCCCGAGGACTCCGATCGGACCGGACTCACCGCGGCCATCCGGCGGCCCGATATCGCCGACTCGATGCGCAACCTGGTCGATACCGTTCGTGCGCTGGCGCCCGATCTCGTCGGGACGGACGGCACCTCGTTCGCCGAGGTCACCGACGCCGAACTCTTCGCGCTGATCAGCGGGTCCGACGCCGAGCCTGCAACGAACATCGACGCACCGTCCGATCGGTTCACCGATTCTGCCCACGTCGGTGACGGGACGGAACATCCGGCCGCACCGGAACCCGGTCACCCGCTCACTCGCTATCAGCAGGACATCGTCGCTGTCAGCGCCCGCTATCCGGATCTGCCCCTGACTCAGGTCGGCGGATACCTCCGGATCAACGGCACGCCCGATGTCGAGCGCCTGCGCGAGGCCGTGCGGCGCACCCAGCTGCGCAACGACGCGCTCCGTATCCGGCTCGATCACACCGAACTGGTGCAGCGCATCGATCCACACGGCGCCACGGTCGAAATTGTCGACCACACCGGCGCCCCCGATCCGCAGGCCGCGGCACTGGAGTGGATGCGCGTGCGTACCGATACCGTCATGCCCCTGGACGGCCCGCTCGCGGAGACCGCCATCGTGCTGGACAGCGCCGATTCATTTCTCATCTACTCTCGATTCCATCACGCGGTCGCCGACGGCTGGTCCGAGACTCTGGTACTGCGCCAACTGTTCGCGGACTACAACTCCGGCGACCTCGGCACCGAGCACGCACCGAGCTACCTCGATGTCGTCGAAGCCGAAGCGCACTACCGGGATTCGGCCGCCTGGCAGGCCGACCGCACCGCGTTGATCGACATGGTGGGTGCGCTCGACCCGGCGTTGTTCGCCCGCAATGCCACCGTGCGCACTCACCATCGCCACCAGCGCACCCTGCACCTGGACCGGGCCACGATCGACCCGATCCGGGCCAGCGGGCGCAGCGTCTTCGCGTTCACTGCCGCCGCGCTCGCAACTTACCTGCGGCGCGTGCACCGCGAGGGCGACATCGTGCTCGGTGTGCCCATGCTGAACCGGCAAACTCCCGAGGAGCTCGCGACCGTCGGCAACATGGTCAATATTCTGCCGCTGCACATTCCTGTCGATACAGGACTGTCGCTGTCGGCCCTGGCCGCGCGCACGGCCACCGCCGTCTGGGATCTACAGGGGCGCCAGCGCTTCGCGCTCGGTGATCTGCAGAACGCATTGCGGGAGAACGGAAGTCCAGCCGCCGGGTCCGCACTGTTCGACGTCACCTACTCCTATGTTCCGATGCCGGCCGTCGAGCTGCCCGAATCCGTCACCGAGATATCGCTGCTGTCGTCGGGATACTCACTGGACGCGCTGAACATCGTGGTGCGCGACAACGAGAGTGACGGTTCGCTCGACATCGACTTCTTCTACGCCGACGATGTCTTCGACGCGGACTTCTCCTTCGACAGCGCACTGCGCCAGGTGTTCGCGCTGATCGCGGCCGGACTCGAGGCCCCGGATCGTCCGGTCGCCGAGCTGGCGATGTTCTCGACCGCCGAGCGGGAGCGGATCACCGAGTTCGAAGGTCCGGCACTCGTGCCGTTCCCGGACACCACACTGGACCGGATACTGGCGGAACAGATCGCGGCGGGGCCGGATCGAACCGCGCTGAGCTGGGGGAGCGATACGGTATCCGAGCTCTGCTACGGAGAGTTCGGCGCTCGGGTCGAGGCGATCGCGGCGGCGTTGCGCGCCGGTGGCCTTCGTCCCGAGGAGTGCGTGCCGGTGGTGCTGCATCGCTCGCCCGAGCTGGTCGTCGCCATCCACGCGGTACTGGCGGCGGGCGGGGCCTATGTGCCGATCGACCCGGGCTACCCGGCGGCACGGATACGGACCATCATCGCTGATTGTGGTGCCGAGGTGATTCTCGCGGACGAGGAATTCGAGGCTCTCGCCACCGAATCGGGCGTGCGGCGACTGTCGCCCGAGCAGGACGCCGTGATGGGGCAGGCCGTGGTGGGTCGGACCCGCCCGGCCGATCTCGCCTATCTGATCTACACCTCGGGCTCGACCGGAACTCCCAAAGGTGTGATGATCGAGCACGCCGCGGTCGTCAATCGCCTGGCCTGGATGCAGCACCGTTACCCGCTGACCGAGACGGACGTGATCCTGCAGAAGACGCCGGCGACGTTCGACGTCTCGGTGTGGGAGCTCATGTGGTGGACCCTCGCCGGTGCGCGGGTGGCCTTGCTGCCCGTCGGCGGCGAGCGCGATCCGCGCACGATCTTGGACACGATCGCTCGGCACCGGGCGAGCGTGCTGCACTTCGTGCCGTCCATGCTCGCGCCGTTCCTGGACGAAATCCTCAGTCGAGCACCGGGACCGGGATCCCTGGCCTCCGTGCGCCTGGTCTTCACCAGCGGTGAGGCCCTGACACCCACCCTGGCCAACCGGTTCCGCCGCGTGTTCGCGGACCTCGGTCTGCCCGGAGTTCGCTTGGTCAACCTGTACGGGCCGACGGAGGCCACCGTGGATGTGTCGTACTTCGACATCGACGCGGGAACCACGCCGGTGCAACGGATTCCCATCGGCAAGCCGATCGACAACATCGCGCTGATGGTGCTGGACCCGAACGGTGATCGCTGCCCCGTCGGCGTTCCGGGTGAGCTGTACATCGCGGGAGTGGGTGTCGGGCGTGGATATCGCGGGCGACCCGATCTGACTCTCGAAACATTCGTCACCGATCCGCGCGTTGTGGGCGGACGCCGCTATCGCACCGGCGATCTGGTGCGCTGGTGCGCCGACGGCGATCTCGAATACCTCGGTCGGCTCGACGACCAGGTCAAGGTGCGCGGCAACCGGGTGACCCTGGGGGAGATCGGAAATCACCTCGCCGCCTGCCCTGGCATCACCGCAGGCGTGGTCGTGGACGAACAGCATCCCGGTGCCCCCACCACCCTGGCCGCCTACTATGTCGGCACCGCACGCGCCGACGACATCGCGGTCTTTCTGACCGACCGGCTCCCGGGATACATGATTCCGACCCGATTCGTCGAACTCGAAGCCGTGCCGCTCACTGCGAGCGGCAAACTCGACCGCAAGGCACTGCCGACAGCGGCCGATCGACCGAGCGGCTCGCAACCGCCGCGCACCGAACTCGAAGCCGAATACGCCGCACTGTGGGCGGAGGTGCTGGGTTGTGAGGTCTCGAGCATCGGTGTGTTCGATGATTTCTTCACCATCGGCGGTGATTCGATCATCGTGCTCCGGCTGCGTACCGCGGCCGAGCGCCGCGGCATCGACTTCGACGTCGAAGCCTTCTTCGCTCGGCCGACGATCGCCGAATCGGCCGCGGCTGCAACGATATACACCGACGATGGCCAGAGCAGTGGCGTCGACTCGGCTTTCGAGCTGATCCCGCTCATCGACCGGGCCGCCCTCACCGAGGTCGAGGATGCTTTTCCGGCCAGCGCCCTGCAACTGGGCATGCTGTATCACAGCATGCAGCGCACCGATTCCACCCTGTATCAGGATGTGTTCCGGTATCGGCTGCGTATGCCGTTCCACGAGGAGAGCTTCCGTGTCGCCTACGACAGCCTGCTGCGCAGGCATCCGGCGCTGCGGTCGGGGTTCGATCTGACCGGGCATTCGCTGCCGATTCAGGTCGTGCGCAGTATCGAATTCATGCGCCACAGCGCACCGAACACGCTCACCATCGATGTCGAGAATCCGCTCGATTTCGACAATCACGCCTTCGACGCCGCGCCCCTGCACCGCATGCAAGTGATCCCCGAAAGCGGCGGTTTCGAACTGGTTCTGCACTTCCACCACGCCATTCTCGACGGTTGGAGCGTCGCGAACCTGATTCGGGAATTGCTGCAGGACTACGCGCACCTGTGTGGACTCGATGTCGATGCGGTCGACCCGGCACCGCATTCGACCACTCTGCTCGCCGAATTCGTGCGCGCCGAACACGCTGCGCAGTCAGACCCGGCGGCGCGCGACTATTGGGCACAGGTGCTCGACGGTTCGACCGCCACGACCATCGACTCGGCCCGCCACTACGAACAGCCCGGATCGGAGGGCCCGCGGGAAGCGCAGGCGACGCTGCCGGACTGGCTGGGGGACCGGGTGCGCGCCTTCGCCGCGGCACACCAGCTGCCGGTCAAATCGGTGATGACCGCGGCACACTGTCTGGTACTGCGAGCGATGTCGGGGTCCGAGGACGTGACCACCGGCGTGGTCACCCACGCTCGGCCCGCGCGGGCCGGCGCGGAGGCCGCGGCGGGCCTGTTCCTGAACACCATTCCGGTGCGGCTGGACGCGAGCGCGCACAGCTGGCTCGACGCGGTACGTCAGGTCGCGCGCCACAACCGGCTGTCTCATCCGTTCCGTCGGTATCCGTTGCGGTCGTTGATCGCCGACCGGCACGGGGATCCGATCTTCGACACGGCATTCAACTACGTGAACTATCACGTTTTCGAACCACTGCTCGGGACGAGCACGGTGACGCTCACCGACTTCCGGGCACGCGAGGAAACCAATTTCGCGCTGCTGGTGACGGCGGCCGTCGACCCGCGCACCCACGACGTGGTGCTGCGCGTCAACGCCGGGCACGATGCTCTCACCAGTGCCCAGTGTCAGGAGTACGCCCGCCTGTTCCTCGGGGCGCTCGCATCCATCGTGCGCACCCCGACCCGCGCGATCGATCTGGAGGCGGCCCGCGCGGCGGATGTGGTGCATCTGTTCGAAGCGACCGCGAGCCTGCACTTCGAGGCGATCGCGATCACCGACGGCCGGATCGAGTGGCGTTACCGCACACTCGCGGCCGCCGCGGAGCGTATCGCGCATCGCCTTCGCGCCGACGGAATCAGCTCGGGAGTGCGGGTCGCGGTGCTGCTGGAGCGTTCGCCGGAACAGATCGCGGTGGTGCTGGGCATCCTGCGGGCCGGGGCGGCGGTAGTTCCGCTCGATCCGAGCTATCCAGAGGCCCGGCGCGCGGCGATGATCGCGCGCGCACAGCCGGTGCGGATCATCACCGACATCGGCGACCTGCTCGACGGGCCCGCTCCCGAGACGGGAGTACTGCCCGCGATTCATCCGGAACAGACCGCGTACGTGCTGTTCACCTCCGGCTCCACCGGCGAGCCCAAGGGCGTCAGCATGCCGCACCGGGCGCTGGCGAACCTGATCGCCTGGCAGAACCGCACGAGCAGCGCGGCGCGCGGGCAGACCACGTTGCAATTGGCCCCCGCCGGATTCGACGTGTACTTCCAGGAGATCTTCTCCACGCTGTGCGGCGGCGGCACCCTGCGGGTGATTTCCGAACAGCAGCGCCTGGACTCGACCTGGCTGGCCGAACTGCTCGCCGAAGGCAGCGTGCAACGGATCTACCTACCCTACGTCGGCCTGCAGGCGTTGGCTGAGGCTGCGCAGGTCACCGGGCGCTACCCGACGGGACTGAGCACACTGGTGTCCTCCGGCGAACAACTGCGGATCACCCAGGAGATCAGGGGACTGTGGGCCCACAACCCCGGCCTGGTCGTGGAGAACCAGTACGGTCCCACCGAAACGCATGTGGCCCTGGCTTTCCCGATGAGCGGACCGGCCGAGACCGCACCACAGCTGCCGCCGATCGGCACCGTCATCGACGGAGCCTCGACCCAACTGCTCGACGCGCGCCTGCGGCCGGTAGCGCCCGGTGTCAAGGGTGAGATCTATCTGGGCGGCAGCGCGGTGGCCCACGGGTACGAAGGACAGCCGGGTCTGACCGCAACCCGGTTCGTCGCTGCCCCGGGTGGGCAAACCCGCTATCGCACCGGCGATCTCGGGCTGGAACTGTCGACTGGCGACCTGGTCTGCCTCGGCCGGACCGATACCCAGGTCAAGGTGCGCGGCTATCGCGTCGAATGCGCGGAAGTGGAGTTGGCGCTGCTGAGGCTGCCGGGAATCGAACAGGCCGCCGTGGTCGCGCACGAACTCGGAGGCAACGACACTGTGCTGGCGGCGTTGCTTGTCGGTGCCGCCGGAACCGACACCGTGACAGTCGGTGCGCGACTGAGGGAAATGCTGCCCGCGCATATGATTCCGGCCAGATACCAGTGGCTCGACGCCTTCCCGCTCACCCCGAGCGGCAAACGCGACGACGCCGCACTGCGCCACGTGGTCGAACAGACAGTCGCTCCGGTGATCGGTGCCCGCGAACCCGAGGATGCCCTGGAAGTCGCGATGGTCGCCATCCTCGCCGAATTCGCCGGTGTGCCCTCGCTGTTCGCCGACTCGGACTTCTTCGATGCCGGTGGCACCTCGATCGGTGCGATGCGGGTGGCGATGACGGTGTCCAATCGATGGTCGGTGCAGGTCCCGCTGGAAGCCTTCGTTGCCGCGCCGACTGCGGCCGGACTCGCGGCGGTCGTGCGTTCCGGCGGCGCTGCCCGTGTCTTCGATCCCGTCGTTCCACTGCGCCCTCGCGGCGCCGGTGCGGATCAGGTGCCACTGTTCCTGGTACATCCGATCGGCGGAAACGTGCTCTGCTACCTGGAACTGGCCAAGCAGCTGCCTGGCGGCCGGCCGGTGTACGCGTTGCAGGCCGCGGGCGTGGAGCCGGGAACCGAACCACTCACCACCATGGCCGAGCTCGCCCGGAGCTATCTCGACGCGATCCGACGGATCCACCCGCACGGGCCGTACCACATCGCGGGCTGGTCGTTCGGTGGCTACGTGGCTCTCGAGATGGCACGCCAGCTTCCCGAACGTGATCTGGCACAGCTGATCCTGCTGGACACCATCGCCATCGGTGATCAGCCGGATCCCATCTCGGAGCCGGACCTGATCGTCTGGTTCTTCGTGGAACTGCTCTGGTACGCCGAGGGCGACAGGGCCGCGCAGGCCGGATTCGACACCTCCGGCTCCTGCGACACCGATGTGGACCTGCTGTTCGATTCGGTGCTGGGCCAGGCGGTGGCCAAGGGCATCGTGCCGCGGGACAGCTCCCCGCAGCTGATTCGACGGCTGTACTCGGTGTTCCGAGCGAATTACCAAGCGATGGTGGACTACACGATGACCCAGCTGGACCGGGATCTGGTGTTGCTGAAGGCCAGGGAGGCACTGCCGGAGCTCATCGGAGGTGCGCACCGGCGGGTCGGCAGCTGGTTCGAGAGCGCGAACAACGGCTGGGCCCGGTGGGCCACCCGGGATCTCGAGATCATCGAGGTCCCTGGTGACCACTTGACGATGATGACCGGCGCGAATGTCGCGGCTGTGGCGAGCGCGCTCGGCGCGGCGCTCGCCACCGAACGATCCGACCTGACAGATCTGGGGAAGCGATGAGCATACGAACCGGCACCGGCACGGCGGCGACCAGCTCTAACGACAGGCAGGTGCGCCGGGCACTGAGTCCGGTGGAGCGCTGGTACTGGATGTGCGACCAGATCTCCCCGCTGAATGTCGTTGCGCGCGTGCGCGTGCGTGGCCACTTGCCCGCACCCGTGCTCGCGGCCGCAGCCGCGGCGCTGACCGCCGAGCATCCGCTGCTGCGGGTGAGCATCGACTCGGCGGTCGATGGGACATCCCCCCATTTCGTCGCTCCGGTGGACCCGCTGGTCCCGATCCGCACCGTCGTACTCGAACAGGAAGATCCGGATGCCTGGCAGCGGGAGATCGACACCGTCGAACTTCCTACTCGATTGGATTGGCGCAGGCGACCGTTGCTTCGGCTCGTCGATATCGCGCAAGCTGGTGCGACCCCGGACGAGACCCACGATGTGGTGCTGACCGTCGCCCACACCGTCGCCGATGGCACCACTGCGCTGAGCCTGCTGCGCCGATTGGTGGAACTGGCCGACCGACTGCGTGATCCGGCGGTCACCGTCGCCGAGATCATCGACGCGCGCGATCCGCTGCCCGCGCCGGAGCAGCTGCTACCCAAGCGGTTTCGGGGTGCGCGCGGTGTCGGCTACGCGGTGGCCGCGGGTATCGGTGATCAGGTCGTGTCGGCCACCGCCCGTGCCTGCCATCTGGAACCGGAAGTCCCTGTCGCACCGGCCGATCGGCGCAGCCGCTTGCTGCACCGCGAGCTCGACGCCACGCGGCTCGCGGCACTGATCGAACGCTGCCGTGCTGAAGGGGTCACCGTGCATTCGGCGCTGGCCGCGGCGCTGGCCGCGGCTATCGGTGCGGAGATCGCACCGGGGCGCGACGGGCGTATCGGGGTCGGCTCACCGATCGACTTTCGAGCTGAGCTCGATCCGATCGTCCCGCAACAGGATGCGGGCGCGTACGTCGCGACCGTGCCCGTCGGCGTGCACTTCGGACCGTCGCTGGGAATGTGGCAGTCCGCGCGCCGGCTGCATCGGGGACTGTTGCGGCGCAGACGCTGTCAGCAGCATCTGGCGCTGCTGGTGACGCTGCGATTCCTGTGTCCGAAATCGGTGGCGACCTCCGCGCGCGCGATCGCCATGGTGGAAGCCACAGGGCCCGGCAATGTGTGCCTGTCCAATATCGGGCACTACGAATTCGCGGACCGGGTGGGGAACTGGACGTTGGCGGGCGCGCAGTTCATCGCCGGCGTCTCGGTGAGCGGGTTCTTCGTCGGAACCGTGAACACCACGCACGCGACATTGCACTGGAACTTCACCTATATCGAAACCGTCGTCTCCGCCGCCCGCGCGGCGCGGATCGCCGACGCCGCCATCCGCATCCTGCTCGCGGAGTCGACACCGCGCAGCAGCAGCACAGAAGGATCGAACGCATGAGTGAAGACCTTGGAGTCATCGTTGTCACCGGAGCATCCTCGGGCCTGGGTAAACAGACCGCACTCGACTTGGCGGGCAGGGGGTTCGTCGTTTACGCCGGTGTGCGCACGGAGGACAGCGCGGAACGACTGTGGGCAGAGGCGGGCACCAGACGGCTGCGCCCGGTCATGCTGGACGTGACCTCGGACCTCTCGATCGCGAACGCGCACAAACTGATCAGCGGCGAACTCGGACCGTCCGGCCTGCACGGGCTGGTCAACAATGCAGGCATCTGCGTGTCCGCGCCGCTGGAATGTGTGAGCAGCGACCGGCTCCGGGAAGAGCTGGAGGTCAACGTGGTCGGCACACTCGCGGTGTCCCGGCAGTTCCTGCCGCTGCTGCGCACTCGTGCCGCCGGTACGCCTGGGTTCGCAGGCCGCATCGTGAATGTGAGTTCGGGGGTGGGCAAGGTGGCCACGCCGTACCTGGGAGCGTATGCGGCCGCGCAGTTCGGCAAGGAGGGCCTGTCCGGGGCGCTGCGCCGCGAGCTCGCACCACTGGGGGTCGCGGTGTCCATCGTCGCGCCCGGCGCGATCGCCACACCGATCTGGGACAAGATGACCGATACCGCCGATCGCATCATGAACGACACGCCCGCCGAGATCGCCGAGCTGTACAGCAGGCGATTTCGCGGCTTCATCGATCAGAACACCGCACGTGCCGCCGCCAGCCGCACGCGCCCCGAGCAGGTCGCCGCGGCTGTCGCGCACGCCATGACCGCGCGCCGCCCGCGCACCCGCTATCGGGTCGGTCTGGATTCGGTGATGGTGGAGGCGGCTTCACGCCTGCTTCCGGACCGGGTACTGGATTTCGCTCTTGCTCGCGGCCTGTCGGTCGCGGACTGAGGACAGGGGACCTACACCGTGAAGGTGATCATCATCGGAGCCGGGATCGGTGGCCTGACCGCGGCCGTCGCGCTGCTCCGGCAAGGCATCGAGGTCGAGGTGTTCGAGGCCGCGCCCGAATGGCGCGACACCGGCACCGGACTGGGGCTGGCCAGCAATGCCACCAAGGTGCTCCACGCACTGGACGTCGACCTGAGCGCCGGCAGTTCGCTCGAGCACTTCAGCATTCGCACCACGACCGGAAAACAGCTGCGCGAGCTGCCGATCGGCGCGGTCACCAGGGAGCTGGGTTCACCGGTTGTCAATATCCACCGCAACGATCTGATCGCCACCCTTCGAAAATCGGCGGCGGACACACCGATCCATCTGGGCGCACAGCTGCGCAGCTACAGCGCAACCGGTACCGGGGTGAGCGCGATATTCGAGGACGGTCGCACCGCGCATGGTGAGCTGCTCATCGGCGCCGACGGGATCGGATCCCAGGTACGCGCGCAGTTGGCGGGTCACGCGCCGGTCACCGAGCACGGCTACGTTTGCTGGCTCGCCACCGTCCCGTTCCGCGATCCGCGGCTGCCCCCCGGCCACGCCTATCACTACTGGGGTCGCGGCCTGCGCTTCGGGCTCCTGGATATCGGTGGCGGGCAGGCCTACTGGTGGGGCACCAGGAACCTGCCGACCGCGCTGGCTCGCGAGTGGAACGGTGGCAAGGCCGAGATCGCCGCGGCCTTCGCCGGCTGGGCCCCGGAGGTGGGCGAGGTCATCGAACGCACACCCGAGGGGGCCATCGTCAGCGTCCCGGCCCAGGACCGACCTTTTCTCGATGTATGGGGTGACGGACCTGTCACGCTGCTGGGCGATGCCGCTCATCCGATGCTGACGAGCCTGAGTCAGGGCGGCTCGTCCTCGGTCGAGGACGGCTTCGTACTGGCCCATCACCTCTCGACCGAATCGGACCCGGTCGGCGCCTTGCGGAACTATGAGAACGCACGCCGCGACCGCACACGCATGCTGGTCACCGAATCACGCAGACTGTCCAAGCTCGAGCAAATCGAGAATCCCCTGGTTGTTCGAATCCGTGATGCCGCCGTCCGCGCCGCGCCGCTGGCGGTGCTGCGCAGGCAGAATTCGGCCCCGATGCGGTTCGAGCTGCCGGTCGAACGACCTGTAGGCCCCTGAGCGCAAGTTGTGAAAAGCCCACTTCCAGAATCTTGTTCGGAGCGGAATTCGGCCGACGAGAGATGAGATTGTCTACCATCTCTGGTCGCAATCCGAGGAGGATCGACCGGCGCTGACCTACTGCACACTCCCGGTGCGACGAGGCAGAGATTGCGGCGCAGGCCACGGCTGGGCGGTGCTGGCGAGTTCGCCGCCTTCTTGCCCTCGATCGTGCGGCGGGTGACTGCTCGTCGGTTTCGCTGTGCGGCCGGGTTCAGGGGCGCAGCCGCAGTTGCGACGCCGAGTCAGGCCTCCGCCGCCGATGAGATGCGGGTAAGCCGCCAATTGCGTCGGATTCGGCGCGAAAATACCGCCAACTGGCGGATGCGCGGACAAATACTTTCGTCGAGAATTTAGTAGCCGACCGCAGGGGTGGCTCACCTCACAAGGAACAAGAATGAGCTGTGCGAGCGCATCGGAGTTGGTGCCAGCTGTCACCGAAACCGCTGACAATCGATTTCACGAGCGGGGACGTGGCACAACAGGCTGCGGGGGCTTATCCATGCGGAAACTGCTTGGGGGTCGGCGTGTTTATAACGGCATATCCAGGGGCTGAAGAACAACGCAGGGGAGACGAAAGGCAGTGAATGAACGGCAAATGGAAGATCACCGCGGCACTATTGGTGTCCACAGCGGCTCTATTAATGGGAGTGGGCCCGGCAGGTGCCGGACCTGACGATGGCTTCTACACAGCACCGAACCCGCTGCCGACCAAAGCCAACGGTGCGCTGATCCGGTCGCAGCAGGTCGAACTGTTCGCGGGATTGGGTAGCGCACTGCCGGTGCGCGCGACCCGAATTCTGTTTCAGAGCGCTGATGCCCGCGGCGTCCCGGTCGCTACCAGCGGAATCGTTCTCGATCCCACCACCCCGTGGGCCGGACCGGGGCAGCGGCCGCTGATCAGCTATGCCATCGGTACCCACGGCACCGGTGACGTCTGCGCCCCATCCAAACTGCTGACCGATGGGGTGCAGGTGGACGGTGCGGGGAATCCGGCTGCCGAACTTCAAACGGACCTGGCCCAGCTGGTTGCGACGGGATACGCGGTGGTCGTGACCGACTACCAAGGTCTGGGTACCGAAGGCGGGACCACGTATGTGCAACCTCTGCCGGAGGCTCACGCGGTGCTGGACGCCGCCCGCGCGGCGATCGGGCTCGGCGTCGTCCCACCGAGCGCACCCATCGGGATCTGGGGATTTTCTCAGGGGGGCGGTTCTGCCGCGGCGGCAGCGGAACAGGCCGCAGGTTACGCACCCGAGCTCGACGTCAAAGGCACCGTCGCCGCGGCAACGCCGGCGGACCCGAGTGTCGCCTTGACGGGTGCGGAGAACGGCCGGGGCCTGACCGGCGTGATCGGGTACTTCATCAACGGACTGCTGACCAGTCACCCCGAGCTCACCTCGACGGTCACCGCGATGCTCAGTCCGGCGGGCATCGACTTTCTGCACTCCACCGCCAACGAATGTGTTTCTGGAACCGTGGCGCGCTGGGCGTTCCGCGATACCAGGGACTTCACGGTCACCGGCCAGCCGATCATGACCTCGCTGCGAGCAGATCCCGCCGTTCGAGCGGTGATCGATAGCTTCGCCCTCGGCACCATCGCGCCCGCCGATCCTGTCATGCTCCTGCAGAACATCAACGACGATGCGGTGCCGGCCGGGCCGGCCCGTCAGCTTTCCGTCGACTGGTGCGCGAAGGGCGCCGACGTGATCTACCACGAGCTCGACTATCCACCTCTGCTGCCCGAGATCGGTTTGTTCGGTCACAGCGCGACGATCCTGGGCGCCGACGTCGCGATGGCATGGCTCGCCGACCGCCTCGCCGGGGTACCGGCACAAGCAAGCTGCCGGTAATGAACTCGGCGGTCGACGTGCACTCAGGTATCTGCGTAATTCGCGCGTTCCACGAATCGGCGTAACTGGCCTTGCAGGTCCCCGACGGCGATGCTCGGTCCGGCGGTGATCTGCTCCCAGTGCGCTGCGACTCCTTCGACGGTCTGTTCGTCGGTGCGCAGCAGAACCCCGGTGGTTTCCTGCATTTCGGCCGTCGCGTAGACACCGGCTCCGGCAGCGAGGATGGTCTTGGTCGGCGCGGCGCGGGAGACCAGAAAGAGTGCCCCGGCGGTGCTCGCCTCGGGGCGCATCAACTCTGATGTGTCGGTGTCGAAGAGGGACGCGGTCATCTGTGTGGTGGCCAGCGGGGCGATCGCGTTGACACGGATCCCCTTGGGGTGTCCCTCGATGGCCAGGACATTCATCAACCCGACGAGTGCGGATTTGGCCGCCGCGTAGTTGGCCTGGCCGAAGTTTCCGTAGATCCCCGACCCGGAGGTGGTCATCAGGATTCGGCCATATTCTTGGTCGATCATGGTGTCCCACACTGCCTTCGTCGTGTGTACGGCTCCGGTGAGGTGTACGTCGATGACTCGGCGGAAGTCGCCGAGGTCGGCATTTCGGAAGCTGGCGTCACGCAGGATTCCGGCGTTGTTGATCAGTACGTCGACGCGTCCCCACCTGCGCAGGGTTCGGTCGACCATGGCGACCACCTGCGCGTAGTCGGTGATGTCGGCGTGGTCGGCCACCGCCGAACCAGCGGCGGCCGTGATCTCGGCGACCACCTGCTCCGCGGGTGACACGGCGGCGCCCGGCACCGGTAGGTCGTTGACGACGACATGGGCGCCGCGGGCAGCGAGTTCGAGGGCGTGGGATCGGCCCAACCCGCGGCCACCGCCGGTGACGATGGCGACCTGGTCACGAAAGTCGATGGTCAAGGTGTGTCATCTTTCTGGTGTACGTAGGTTCGGTGTGATGGGCGATCAGCGTGCCGCGCCGCTCAGCCGAACCGCCCGGCGAGCCACGCACCGATCTCGGCCGCCGCCAAGCTGGCGCCGGTCGGCGCGCCCTCGGTGATCGGGCCACCGAAATGGGTACCGGGAACACTGGTGTGGCTCTTGTCGGTCGAACCCAGGGCCTCGACCATCCTCGTCGCGTCCTCGGGGAAGCAGGCCTGATCGCCGGTGAGTTCGACGAATATCGACGGAACCGTCACGCCGGGGGCGCATCGGACGAAGTCGGCATTGGTGCTCAGCGCCGACCAGGTCGACAGCCAGGCATCCGCGGTGGTGAAGCGGCCGAATCCGACCAGGCCGTAGTTGGTGAGGTCAGCTCTGCGACTGAACAGCGAACCGTAAGGGCGTTCGTTCGGGCTCAGCGACAGGTCGGTGAACCGCAGGTCCGCGTCGGTGCGATAGACGGTCAGAATCCGGGGCGCCAGGGCGGTGCGCTGATCCACGGGATCCGCGGACTTCGCGAAGCGTCGCCGTGCTTGCGATGCCGCGGCGACGTGTTCTCGGGCTACCTCGTCGATCCGCTCGATGCGCCGGCGTTGCGCCGCGCGGTAGGACTCGACGAACTCGGGGGAGTAGGTGGAACTGTGCGGTGGCTTCGCGAATCCGTTGGCCGGATCGAACGGGTTCAACGCGGGATCGACGCTGAGCGGGTCTGATTCCACCAGTACGGAAGGGTCGATCAACCGCAGCAGCAACGCGCCCTGACCCGGATGTGGCGCCATGAAGATCGCGCCGTCCGGCATCGGCATCTCGGCTCCGGTGAGATCGATTCGGCGCCCGGCGGGTGTGGTGGCCAGCCGCTGTCCGGATGGTGCGCCGGCTTGCTGGTGGTAGAAGGCGAACAGTGTCCCGCCACCCGAATGTCCTAGGGTGACAACGTGATCGAAATCCTGGTCGCGCAGGAACACCTGGCCTGCGGCCACGTCCAGCAATGCCTGTTCGTGGACGAGCGCGATGTCGTTGTTCGGTGACCGGGTGCCCTGCGTCCACACGGCGTATCCGCGTTCCAGGAGTTCGGGCACCAGCACGTGATGGGTGAGGTCTTGGCGGGGGTGCATGATCGCGACGACGGTGCGCGCCCCGGGCACCGTGCGCAGCACGCCTGCGACTTTCGCGCCGTCGTGGGTGCGCAGTTCGTGCACCGAGGTCACGGTCGAGGTCGGGGCAGCGGCGGATTCGATGTAGCGTCCGGCGCCCAGCCGTTCGGCGGATCGGGTCATCGCGGTTCGACTTTCATCGCGTCTTTGTCCCATTGCACGATCACCGAGTCGGTCAGTCCGGCGACACTGCTGTACCAGACCGCGTGGCGGCACCCGGTCGCCCGGCGATCGATGACGATCGTGCCCTCGGAGGTGAGTTTGAAGTACGGCCCGACGCGTTCGATGCCGACCTCGGGATCGCGCCCGGCGACTTCGGCGACGGGCTTGTTCTCGGGAACGTCGAGGATGAACAGTGTCGTCATTTCGCCACCGCCTCGGCGTCGAGCCGACGCTTGTCTTCGGCATCCTGCCATGCCGCGGCGCGTTCGACGATGAGCTCGGCCTTGCGGGTGAGCAGCGCGGCCATGCTCGGATTCGGTTGTGAGACAACGTCGACCAGGGCGTCGATCGTCAGGTTCGCGTCCAGATCTTCCTGAGGCGTGACCGGCCGCAGCGCGCGGGTGATCTCGATCATGTAGCCGTTGGGGTCGTGGGTGTAGATCGAGTCGATCGTCTCGTGCTGCACGCGCATCTCGACCGGCCACCGGCTGTCGTCGAGGCGGCGACGATACTCGAGCAGTTCGTCCTCGCTGTCGACGTGGATGGCCAGATGCCGGGACCGGATGAACCAGACGGGGACCTCGGCACCGAACCGGGAGTACGCGTCGCCCTGTGGGCCGCCGTCCTCGAACGGTTCCAGGCCGAAGTAGTAGAAGAAGGCCAAGCGGTCGTCGTTGCCGATGTCGAAGAAGAAGTGGATGAAGTCGGGGTGCTTGTCGGGCCCCCAGCCTGCCGCGCAGATCGAATGCACGACCGGGAAGCCGAGCACATCACGGTAGAAGGTGACCGTGGCCGCCGGATCGAAGGTCGGGTAGGCGACGTGGTCGACGCCCCGAACGGTGTGTGCGAGGTCGCTCATGATGACTCCTCTGGGTGAAGTGGACGAATAGGGGCGGTCAGTGCGGTGCGACCGCGACGTCGGCGCGCAGGAGACTGCCGGCCCGCGGGATCGCGACCGGCAGGTCGAGGCTGCGCAGAATGCTGTACGCACCCGCGGTCGCGGCGGACAGGACCGGAATGCCGAACTCTTGCTCAGCGGCGTCGACGAGGGGCAGCGACGGCATCTGCACGCAGCAGGAGATGACGAGTGCGTCGACGCCCGCCAGGTTCAGCGAGCGAGCCGCGTCCATGACTCGATCGCCCGAGATGCAGCCGACCTCGGTGTTGTCCTCGACCTCGAGGGCCCTCCAGTCGCTGATGGAGAAACCCTCCGCCTCGAGGTACGCCACGACCTTCGCCGCGAGTGGCCGCATGTACGGGGTGACCAGGGCGACGCGCTGGGCGTTCAGTGCCCGCAGTCCCTCCACGAGGGCCCCGGCGCTCGACCGGACCCGAGCCGGGGAATCGCCGGTGGCGAGCTGTTCGGCGACGGAGCTCTCCACACGCTGGTGCTCGCCCGGTCCGCCCACCATCACCGCGACCAGACAGGCGTACAGGATCACCTCGGGGGAGGCATCGGCGATCTCGAGGACGCAGCGTTCCCGCTGGGCGTTCATCGCGGCCAGTCCCTCGGGGGAGACGGTGTGCATCCGCATCCGCGTGGAGTGGAAGGAGAACTCGGCCTCGGGATGGCGGGACAGCAGCGCCGGCATCTCCGTCTCGACGGTGGCATTGGAGCTGGGAACGACCAACCCGACGCGATGGATACCCATGTGATTCCTTCCGATCCGGCCTCGACCGACTGTCAAGGATTTACGCATACGACAATTATTCGACACAAGTGATGATTGGTCAAGTGGGTGACGCCGAGCGGTTCTCCCATCGCGGGAGGGCAGCGTGTCGTGCACATCCATGTCCAGTAGCTGCTGTGTACCATCGGTGTATGGCCTGACGGCAGGTGATATGCCGCTGACCAGGGAGAAGTGACTGGCATCACGAATAGGTCTTGACATGTCGGCACAGACGTCAAATAATCGACACCAACGTAATTAGCGTTGGGATCGGTCGAAGCTCGACCTGTCCGACCACTGTCCGAAGGAGCGCAGCGGCAATGGCATATGTGATCGGTGTGGACGTCGGTGGCACGTTCACCGATGCCGTCCTCGATGACGGGAATGGGCTGATAGTCGCCGGAAAGGCGCCATCGACGCCGCCGGACTACTCGCAGGGGGTGATGGACGTCCTCGAGGTACTGGCCGAGCAGCTCGGTCGGCCGATGGAGGAGATGCTGGCCGACACTCACCACATCGCGCACGGCACCACGTCGTCGCTGAATGCCCTGGTGATGAACAAAGTCCCCGAGGTCGGCTTCCTGACCACCAAGGGACATCGCGATTCGATTTACATCATGAACGTCGAGGGGCGGTACCTGGGCAACTCGCCCGAGCAGCTGCAGAATGTGCTGAACCAGAGCAAGTCGCACGGCCTGGTGAGCAAGCGGCACGCTCTGGAGGTGACCGAGCGCATCGATCGAGACGGTCGCGTGGTCGTGGCCCTGAACGAAGACGACGTGCGGTCGGCGGTCGCGACGTTGTTGGCGGACGGGATCTCCGCGATCGCGGTGTCGCTGCTCTGGTCGTTCCGGAATCCGGCACACGAGCGGCGGATCCGCGACATCGTGCACGAGATCGACCCGTCGGTGTTCGTCGCGCTCTCCAGTGAGGTCAGCCCGCGTATCCGGGAGTTCGCGCGCAACGCCACCACGATCATGAGCACCCAGATCGGACCCGGGCTGCGCGACTACCTCGGTGAGCTCGAAGGGCGGCTGCGGGAGAAGAATCTGGCCGGCCCGCTGCTGGTGATGCAGAGCAACGGCGGCGCGGTCGCGGCGTCGGAGGCGCCGGGCAACGCCATCTCGACCGTCGGCTCGGTTCTGACCGGTGGCGTCGTCGGCGCGGTCTCACTCGGGCGGCAGCTCGGTCACCGCAACATCATCGCCACCGACGCCGGTGGAACCACGTTTCTGGCGGGCCTCGTGGTCGACGGCGAGCCGGTGCGTTCCTCCTCCACCACCATCAACCATCACCCGATCAACGTGCCGACACTGGAGGTGCACGCGATCGGCTCCGGCGGTGGCGCCATCGCCTGGCTCGACGCGGGCGGCAACCTGCAGATCGGGCCGCACAGTGCCCAGGCGGTGCCCGGCCCTGCCTGCTATGGCCAGGGCGGAACCGAACCCACGAACACCGACGCCAATCTGGTGCTGGGCATCCTGCCCGAACGCGGGCTGCTCGGCGGACGCAAGGCGCTGAGCCTGGAACAGGCACGGGAGGCTATTCGCCGCCGGATCGCCGAACCGCTCGGGTTGACGATCGAACAGGCCGCGGCCGCGATCTACGAGGTCCAGAACGCCCAGACCGGCGACCTGCTGCGCAAAACGGTGGTCGAGGCGGGACACGATCCGCGTGAGTTCATCGTCTACGCGTTCGGTGGATCCGGTCCGGCGCACTGTGGGTTCTACGCGCAGGAGATCGGCGTGAACAACGTCGTCGTTCCACTCGGTCAGGTGGCTTCGGCGTTCTCCGCCTACGGCCTGGCCGCCTCCGACATCGTGCTGGCCAGGGAACTGTCCGATCCCGCGGCCATGCCGCTGGATCCGGCCCGCGTCGAACAGAACTTCAAGCAGCTCGAGGAACAGGTCCGCGAACAACTTTCGCGGCAGGGATTGCAGTTCGCGTCGGTCGAGATCACCCGCGAGATCGACATGCGCTACACCATGCAGCTGGCAGAGGTCGCGACCCCGGTTCCGGGCGGTGCGCTGACCTCGACGGAGATCACGGACGCCGCAACGGCATTCGAAGCACGCTACGCCGACCTCTACGGCCAGGACAGCGGGTTCAGGGAAGCGGGAATCCAGGCGATCACCTACCGCGTGCGCGGCACCGGCGTCCTGCCCTTCACCCCGGAACTGCCGCCATTGGCCGCCGCGGAATCCGCCGACGCGCGCCCCGCGTTGCTCGGCACTCGCAAGGTGTGCTTGGACGGGCGCCGCGGCTACGTCGACACCGACATCTACGACTACACGAAACTGCGGGCCGGCCATGTCCTGCGCGGACCCGCGGTGATCGAGGTACCGACGACGACAGTCGTTGTGCCGCACGACACGACCGGCTCGATCGACCGGCTCGGCAACCTCACGATCACCGTCGACTGACCGCCCTCAGCACACCAGGAGTACGACCATGACCACAACGATTCCCGGCTCCGAAGGATTCGTGAGCCGACCGCCGGACCTCGACGCATTGCAGCGTTCGCTGCCTTCGTCGGTGCCCGTGCACACCGTGACGCAAGAACAGATCGACAACGTCGACCCGCTCACCTACGAGGTGATCCGGCACCGGCTCTGGTCGGTGACCGACGAGATGGGCGAGGCGCTCAAGCGGATGTCGGGTTCACCGATCGTGACCGACGCCAACGACTTCGACTTCGCCATCAGCGACGAGCTCGGCCAGGAAGTCCAGGTCGGTCTCTACAACACCATGCTGGTCGGCGCGGTGGACCTGGCGATCTACTGGACCCTGCAGAACCGCGCGAGCAACCCCGGTATCACCGAGGGCGACATGTTCCTGTGCAACGACCCCTGGGTCGGTGGCGGTCTGCACCAGAGCGATGTCATCGTCTACCAGCCGGTCTTCCACGACGGCAAGCTGTTCGCCTGGACCAGCGCGATCTGCCACGAACCCGACCTCGGTGGCTCCGGCCTCGGGTCCTTCGACCCCGCGGCCAAGGACGTGTTCTCCGAGTCCCTGCCCACTCCGCCGATCAAGGTCGTGCGTGACTACGAACTGCAGCGCGATGTCGCCGATGCCTGGGTTCGCCGTTCGCGCGTGCCGATGCTGGTCGGCCTGGACCTGCGCGCGAAGATCGGCGCCAACTCCGTCGGCCGCAACCGGCTGCTCGCGGTGATCGAGCAATACGGAGCCGACACGGTCAAGGCCGTCATGAAGCGCATGATGGCCGATGCCGAGACCCGGCTGCGCACGAAGCTGTCCGATCTGCCCGACGGCACCTGGCGCGCCACCGGCTACCAGGACCAGGCGAATGTGGGTGACCGTGGTGTCCACAAGATCACCGTGGCCATGACGAAGCGCGACGACCACCTCGTCTTCGACTTCACCGGCACCGACCCGCAGACCGGCGTGATCAACTGCACCTACGCCGGCATGCGCGGCGGGGTGATGCTCGCGCTGCTGCCGATCCTGGCCGGCGACATTCCCTGGTCGGCCGGTGGCCTCATGCGCTGCTTCGAATTGATCTCCGAGGAAGGCACGCTCAACAACGCCACCTTCCCGGCCGCGGTCAGCCGTGGCCCGATCGGGCCGGCGTGGCTGACCGGCAACCTGATCGCGGAGTGCCTCGCCCAGATGCTCGACCAGCACATCGAGCTGGGCAAGAACGTACAGGCGTCCTGCTGCGGCACCTGGGACACCACTGTGGTGGCGGGCCTGGACGAGCGGCCCGAGCAGCCCGTGCCGTTCCTCAGCATCATGATGGAACCCATGTCGGGCGGCTACGGTGCGCGTCCGGTGGCCGACGGCATGGACACCGGCGGTTTGTTCTGTATCCCGATGGGGCGCATTCCCGACACCGAGATGACCGAGTTCCTGTATCCGCTGCTCACCCTGTGGCGTCGCGAGGAGCCCGACTCCGGCGGCCCCGGCCGGCATCGCGGTGGTGTCAGCGCCTCACTCGCGGTCACCCCGTACGGGACGAGCCTGCCGATGGGCCTGGTCTTCGCGTCCGCGGGCAAGGCGGTGTCCCAGAACGGTGGACTCGCCGGTGGCTTGCCGGGCAACACCGGCCTGGAGATCCTGGCGCGCGACTCCGGTGTCACCGAGATGCTGGCCGCGGGAACGATTCCCGGTTCGCTCGACGAGCTGGCGGGCACTCAGGATCTGGGTGCGTGCTACGCGGAGAGCTACCTGGCTCCGGGCGAGGTGCTCTACATGCATTGGCAGGGTGGCGGCGGTTACGGCGACCCGCTGCGACGCGAGCCCGAGTCCGTGGCGATCGATGTGCGCAACGGCAAGGTGACACCGGCCGGCGCCGAAGCCGGGTACGGCGTCGTCGTCACCGACGGCGACCTCGACTCCGCCCGCACCGAAACATTGCGTGCGTCGGTGCGCGAGGAACGGCGGCAGCGCTCCACCGTGCCACCGAGCCAAGACGCGAAACTGGATCTGACGCATGCCCGCCGCCTCGACGACAACCTGGTCGAAGTCCGCATCGGCGACAACCGCGTGGTCGGGTGCGCGCACTGTGGTCAGCTGCTCGGCGACAGCAAGTCCGGCAAGCTGGCGCTGGCGCGCTTCGAGGGACCGTCCAGTGTGGCCGGACCGCAGGTGACCTCCGACCCAGCGGTCTACGTCGACACCGAAGTGGTGTTCCGGCAGCAGTGCTGCCCCGGATGCTGGACCGCGGTGTACTCCGGTGTGGTTCCGGCCGATCACCCCGACCACATCGCCGAACTGGCCCAGCTGCTCCCCGCGGTGGCACAGCGATGACCACGTCCGTGACCGGCCGCGCGCGCTGGGGCGAACGCCTCGTCGGGTTCCCGGCCGACCGCGCGGACCGGTACCGCCACTCCGGTGCGTGGACCGATCAGCCAGTCGCCGAACGACTCCACGACATCGCCATCCGGTTCCCGGACCGGATGGCGGTGATCGCCGCCGAGGGCTCGGTGACGTTCGCCGAGCTCGACGTCCGCACCGACCGGATCGCCGTCGGGCTCGGCGAGATCGGCCTCCGACCCGGTGATCCGGTCCTGTTCCAGGTCGGCAATCGGCTCGAGACCGTATTCGCCTGGTACGGCTGTCTGAAAGCGGGCCTCGTCCCGGTCGCGACCTTGGCGGCCCATCGAGGCCACGAAGTCGGGCAGATCAGCCGTAAGGTCGGCGCGGTCGCGCACCTGGTAGAGGCCGGAACAACGTTCGATCTGGTCACCTTCGCCCGCGAGCAGGCCGACGGCCATCCGACCCTGCGGCGCATTCTCACGCTCGCCGCGCCGGACGGTATCGGCACCTACGCGCTCGAATCGCTCGGCGCCGACGTGCCGGCGGATCAGGCGCGAGCGCACGTGGCACAGGTTCAGTCCGCCATCGATCCCCTCGACATCGCGGCGTTTCAGCTCTCCGGTGGCACCACCGGGGTGCCCAAGGTGATTCCACGCCTGCACGTCGAGTACTGGAACAACGGACTGCTCTACGCGCGCAGGCTCGGCTGGGACGAGAACACCCGCGTCGCCCACCTGATCCCGATCATCCACAACGCCGGCATCACCTGCGGTCTGCACGGCGCGCATTCGGTGGGCGGTTGCTTGATCCTGGCGACCGCGGATCCGGCGACGGCGTTTCCGCTGATCGCCGGCGCGCAGGCGACGGCGGTTCTCTTCGGGCACGGACACTTCCAAGCCCTGTTGTCGCCCGGCTACGACGAGGTCCGGCGCGAGGTCAGGCAGGTGATCCTCTCCGGCGCGAAGCCGACCGCTGAGCTCTTCGAACGGGCGGATGACGGCGAAGGGCGGTGGGCCGGGCAGCTTTTCGGCATGTCGGAGGGGCTGTTCACCGTGACCGAACCGGCGGCTCCGGAGCAAGCCAGGTTCGCCACGGTCGGCACCCCGATCGCCGCCGACGACGAGATCCGGATCCTCGATCCCGGCGGCGAGACCGAACTGTCCGACGGCAGCGTCGGTGAGCTCGTCTGTCGCGGGCCGTACACCATTCCCGGCTATTTCGACGCGGCCGAACACAATCGGACCGCCTTCACCTCCGAGGGCTTCTATCGCACCGGCGATCTCGCCATGGTGACCACCATCGACGGCGGGCGGTACCTGTCGATCGAAGGGCGGATCAAGGACCTCATCAATCGGGGCGGGGAGAAGATCAATGCCGAGGAGATCGAGCTGCTGCTGGTGAAACACGAGAACATCGCCAACGCCGCAGTGGTGGCGATGCCCGATCAACGACTCGGGGAGAAGACGTGCGCCTATCTCATAGCCGAGAACGGGATTCCGCTGACCATGAACGAGGTCCGGCAGCACCTCGACGCGCTGGGCGTGGCGAAATTCAAATGGCCCGAACGACTGGAATGGGTCAGTGCCTTCCCGCAGACCAATGTGGGAAAGATCAACAAGAAGCAGCTGCGCGCCGATGTCATCGACAAGCTCGAGAGCGAACAGTCACCCGGCTAGATCGGCCGAAGTCATTTCTCTGAATACGGCTGTGCCGAAGAAACGTGGATATCGAATGAGGAGTTCGTCATGAGGCTGGAGAAAGTGGCCGTGCTCGGGGGTGGCCCCGGCGGCTTGTACGCGGCGCGGCTGCTCAAGCGCAGTCACCCGGACGCGGAGGTTACTGTTTACGAACAGGGTTCGCCGGATACGACATTCGGGTTCGGCGTCGGTCTCGCCTCCCGCACGCAGCGCAATCTGCGCGCCGCCGACTCGTCCTCGCTGGAAGACATCGTCGCGTCCTCGCACGGGCACGAGATGTCGATGCGGATCGGCGACAACGTCGCGCGGATCTCGCACGGTGAGCTACTGGCGATCGCCAGGACCACCTTGCTGTCGGTGCTGCAGCGCCACGCCGAAGCCGCCGGCGTCCGGCTGTGCTTCGGCGAACGACGTTCGATCGACGACCTCGACGCCGATCTGATCGTGGCGGCGGACGGTGTCAACAGCGCCACGCGGACCGCGCTGGCCGCCACGATCGAACCGGACATCCGGACCGGCACCGGCCTCTACCTGTGGTGTGGCACCGACTTCGCCCTGCCGAGCGCGGTGTTCACCCCGATCACGACCGAGCACGGCACCTTTGTGGCGCACGCTTATCCCTACGCGCCCGACCGCAGCACATTCCTCATCGAAACCGACGAACGCACCTGGAAGCGAGCGGGATTCGACCTCACGACCGAACAGATCCCCGCGGCGGAATCCGATCACGAGTCCCTGGCGTACCTCGAGAAGGCGTTCGGTGACACCTTGCAGGGGCACCACCTGATCGGCAATCGCACTCGCTGGCTGCGGTTCCGCACGGTCACCTGCCGCCGGTGGCACGCGGGCAATGTCGTACTCCTCGGCGACGCGGCGCACACCGCGCACTACTCCATCGGCTCGGGCACCAAACTGGCGATGGAAGACGCGATCGCGCTCGATCAAGCCATCGCCGAAGCCACCACGATCGAGGCGGCACTGGACGAGTACGAGTACCGCCGCCGCGCCGACGTCGAGCGCTTGCAGTCCATCGCCGCCCGCAGCGAGCGGTGGTGGGACGCTTTCGCCGAACGCATGGACCTGCCGGTCGACCAGCTGATGATCAACTACATGACCCGTGCGGGAAAGGTTTCGCTCGAACGATTCGCCGCCTCCGCGCCCGAAGTCGCGAAACGCGGCGTCGCCGACTACGCGGGAGTCTCGCCTGACGCGGTCCCTGACGCCGGCCTGCTGGAGTGGGTGCTCGATCAGCCGCTGGAACGGGCCGAGCGGGCGTACCCCGATCGGCTTGCTCCCGCCGCGCTGCGTGACGACCCGTCGACCGTCGTCGTCGAACTCGACATCGATTCGGCCTGGAGTGCGGCGGCGGACGCCGTTATCGCGGGGCTTCCGCCGTCCGGCATGATCTGGCTGACCGGGCGGTCCTCCCGCCAGGAGGTGCTCACCCGCCTCGACTTCGCCGAGCGTGTCACGTGGCGCTCGAAGGCCACGGTCATCGTCGATGTTCCCGAGGAATACCGGGCCGACGCCGCCGCCGGGCTCGCCGGCGGCCGCACCCACCTCGTCGACCTCACCGCCGTTGCCACCGTTGTGGCGGGATCACCGCGCGAGCGCGATAGTGCGCTGTCATGACAGCGCATAGCCTATCGAGGGTGAACACCGATGCACACGACGAGTCGCGACCCGCCGCCGCCCGACGCGCTACCCGTGGCCGGGCGGCGTCCGAACCCGCGGCGGGGGCGCAGAGCACCTCCCGGCGCGAACTCGTCGAGCGTGAGATCATGGAGCAGGCGACCATCCTGTTCGCGGAGAAGGGTTTCGCCGGCACCACCCTCCAAGATATCGCCAAGGCGACCGGTCTGACCCGCCCCGCGCTGTACCACTACGTCGCCAACAAAGACGATCTGCTGGCCCGCCTGGTGACCGAAATCGCCGAACAGCCCGCGCAAATCTTGCGCAAGATCAACGAACGCGCCGATCTCGATCCGGCGCAACGACTCCGTGAGATGGCGATGTCGATCGCCCTGCATCAGTTGGCGGCGCCCGACCGCTTCCGGCTGCTCCTGCGATCCGAAGCGGAACTGCCCGACGCGCTCGCGAACAACTACCGCAACAGCAAGCGCCGGGTCCTCAAGGAATTCATTGCCGTCATCGACGACGGCATCCGTGCCGGGCAGTTCTACCCGGCCGATTCCCGCACCGCGGCGTTCGGCATCATCGGCATGCTGAACTGGATCGCGTTCTGGCACCATCCCGGGCAGGACGACGGCCCGGCCGCCGCCGCGCAGCTGGCCGACATGGCGATGCGCACCGTCGTGGATCCGGCAGCCGACACCAACGGACAAGGCGGCCCGCGCCGGATTCTCGAACGCCTGCGCCAGAACCTGGACTCGCTCGAGCAAACTCTCGGCGCAATCTGACGTAGCAACCCTGCTAGTCGATCGCCGGAGCTGTACCAGCCATGACGGGGAACAGGCCTGCGACGGCGGCGACGATCGCAGCGCGACGGGCTTCGCTGGATGGGTTGTGAACCTGTCCTTCGGCCAGGAAGTCGACGAGGTCGGGCTGCCAGGCCCAGGCCAGGGCGATCTGGGTGACGACGACCATGACGTCGATCGGATCCCACGCCGGATCGAGATACCCGGCGTCCTGCGCCTGTTGCAGCTGTTCGACAGTGCTACGCACGGTCCGTCGCGCGGTACTCAGGAACGGGTTGCCCAGTGACTCGGCAATTTCCAGCCGCCCCCATTGCAGCAGCCGCAGATGGTCGGGATGGGCCATGAAGTAGTCGTGCACCCGCCCCGCGTAGCTGGGCAGGTCGGTTGCGTCCATCCGGGTGGCTTCGGTCATCATCGCCAGCTCGCGCTCGGCGATATGCCGATAGAGTGCGCGCTTGCCGCCGAAGTGCGCGTACAGCCGCTCTTTGCTCGTTTTCGCTTTGCTCGCGATCCGGTCGATGCGAGCGCCCGCTACTCCGTACTGCGCGAACTCGTCTGTCGCCGCGGCGACAATGCGGTCGCGAGTGGTGTCTGCATCAGCGGAGGTGGTCACTCCACAACGGTACCGGCCGAACTGTTCGGTATTGACGGTTCGTGGCTATTCCTGGGCGTTGAGTGCGCGGGCAGGCGACCGTATCAACCACCCCGTCGGTCGACCAACGGCTCCGGTCTCAGGGCGCAACTTTGTCGCTGCGCGGATCGATCAGGATCTTGGCGTGGTGGTCCGGGGAGCCCAGTGCGGCGAAGGCCGCTTCGACGCCGTCGAGCCCGACCGTACCGGTGATCAGCGGGCTGGGATCGACGGTGCCGTCGGCGATCATGTGCAGGGTGTCGCGGAATTCGCCGGGGTCGTAGCCGAGGACGAACCGCAGCTCGATCTCCTTGTTGATGGCGTTGGCGGGATGGAACGCATCCTGCTGCATGCACACCCCCACGACCACGACACGGGTAGACGGCGGTGCCGCGGTGAGGATCTGGTCGATGATGCCGGGCACGCCGACACATTCGAAGACGACCGGACCGGCCGGGCCGCGGTCGAGCATGTGGGCCGCGCGAAACAGGTACCACCACGGGACTTTGGGGATGCGGCGCACCCGTTCCATGACGTCGAAGCCCAGGTTCAGCAAGTCTGCGGCACCGGCGATGCGGGGCGGCCTCGGCGCCGCCTCCCAGGCGGATTCGGTGGTCGGGTCGACCACGACGTCGGCGCCACAGGCGCGGGCCAGTTCCCGGCGGCGTGGGGAGAAGTCGCTCGCGATCACGGTGCGCACACCGGCGGCCTTCAGCATGGTGACGACGGCCAGCCCGATGGGTCCGCAGCCGATCACGAACGCGGTCTGCCCCTTGGCGATCCGGCTCTTGCGGACGGCGTGCCAGCCGACCGCCATCGGCTCGGTGAGTGCGGCGAGCTCGGGTGCTAGTCCGTTGGGGACCTCGAATGTCACCGACTCCTGCGTCAGCACCTGTTCGGCGTATCCGCCGGGGGCGTTCGAGGACAGCCCGGTGAGCTCCGGTTCGCGATCCCTGCGCAGAATCGGCATCGCGACCACCGGTGTGCCCGGCTTCCAGCGACGGTGGGTGCGTGGGCCGTACTCGGCGATCTCGCCGGTGAATTCGTGCCCGAGGACGATCCGCTGGTCCGAACGCATGAAGCCGCTGTAGCCGGTGGCGCCGGCCAGGTCGGCGAGTTCGTCGCAGTGCGTTCGTGCGTGCAGGTCCGAGCCGCAGATGCCGCAGCGGGTCACGGAGACCAGCACCTGGCCCGGTCCGGGTTCCGGCGCGGGCAGGTCCTCGACCCGGAATTCGCCCTTGCTGACCACCGTCGCACGCATGAGTACCTCCTGAGCTGTGCCGGCCTGTCACCCGGCGGACCGAGCCCGCAATCCCTGGGCAAGGGTCGCGTCAAGGTCCGCGGTCGTCATCGTAGCTCTGGGAGGTCAGCCGGGGCGGGTGATCGCCCCGGCTGACCTCGAACGCCCCAGCCGGGTGTGGTGTCTAGTGGATGGCGCGGTCGGCGCCCTCCCAATGCAGCTTGCGCAGATCGCGCTTGAGGACCTTGCCCGCCCCGGAAACCGGTAGCGCGTCGAGGAATTCGACGCTGCGGGGCAGCTTGTAGTTCGCGATGTGTTCGCGACAGAACTCGCGGATGTCCGCCTCGGCCGCGGTCTGTCCGGGCGCCAGGACGACCACCGCGTGCACGCGTTCGCCCCAGTCGTGGTCGGGAACGCCGATCACGGCGACCTGGGCGACGGCCGGGTGCTTGGCCACGGCGTTCTCGACCTCGACGGAATAGACGTTCTCGCCGCCGGTGACGATCATGTCCTTGAGCCGGTCGACGAGGAAGACATAGCCGCTCTCGTCCATGTATCCGGCGTCGCCGGTGTGCATCCAGCCATCGCGCAGCGCCGACGCGGTCTCTTCCGGCCGGTTCCAGTAGCCCGTCATCACATGATCACCCCGGACGGCGATCTCGCCGATCTCGCCGCGCGCGAGTTCGATGTCGTCCTCGCCGACGATGCGGACCTCGGCGTGGACCGCCGCGCGCCCGCACGACCTGGTCAGCGCGGGATCGTCGTGGTCCTGCGCGGTGAGCAGGGTGGCGACCGGCGCGAGTTCGGTCATCCCGTAGGCCTGGGTGAACCGCGCGTTGGCGAAGACGGTGCGCGCCTTGGCCATCACGGTCTCGGAGATCGGTGAGGCGCCGTACAGCACGCGCCGCAGACTGGACAGGTCCGCGTCGGCGGCGGCGGGAGAGTCGACGAGCAGCTGGATCATCGTCGGTACCAGCAGCGCGTCGGTCACCCGGTGGGTGACGATGGCGTCGAGGGTGGCTGCCGGGGTGAACGACGGCACGATGACGTGGGTCGCCCCCGTCAGATTGCCGACGTTCCACGCGGCGATATCGGCCAGATGGAACATCGGCGCCGCGTGCAGCAGCATGCCGCCGCGGGTGAGGATGTCGGTGGTGACCAGGCTGCCCATGGCCGAGGTGAGGCAGGCCCGGTGCGACAGCATCACGCCCTTGGGGGAACCGGTGGTGCCGCCGGTGTAGAAGACGCCGTAGAGCTCGTCGCCGCCGCGACGGGCATCGGGGATCGGCGCCGTAGCGGCGATGAGTTCCTCGTAGGAGAGCATGCCCGCGGGCGTCGGACCGTCACCGGCGAAGACGACGGTGCGCAGGTTCGGCGCCCCGGCGCGCAGCGCGTCGACGGCGCCGGCGAAGGCGTCGTCGACGACGAGGACATCGGTGCCGCAATCGAGGAGCGAGTAGGCGACTTCGGCCGTGCTCCAGCGGATATTGACCGGGTTGACCACGGCATCCGCCCACGGCACCGCCATCAGTAGTTCGTGGTAGCGATCGCTGTTGAGGGCGTAGATCCCGACGCGATCACCGGCTCCGACCCCGAGCTCGCGCAGTGCCCCCGCCAGCCGTGCGATGCGATCGACGGATTCGGCGACCGTGCGCCGGCGGGTCCCGAAGATGGTGGCGGTCCGGTCGGGACCGTGTTGCAGCGCCGCGTGCAGGGATTGCGTGATGTGCACGGCCAACTCCTCTGTTGTGAATATTCATGCGTGTGATGTACCTGACATTCTGGCGGGTCTTGATGGAATGTCAAGGGACATGTAACCATGAAGTGAATATTGATTCGTCTAGATTGGTGGTGGTGTGATGCAACGGGTGCAGGTTGCCGGAGTCGGGATGGTGCCGTTCTCGACGCCGAGTAAGAGCGAGCCTTACGACGTCCTGGCAGCGGGTGCGGTCCGCAACGCGCTGCGCGACGCCGGAATCGGCATCGAACAGGTACAACAGGCCTACGCGGGATATGTCTACGGCGACTCGACCAGTGGCCAGCGCGCGCTCTACAGCGTGGGTATGACCGGTATCCCGGTGGTGAATGTCAACAACAACTGTTCGACCGGGTCGTCGGCTTTGTGGCTGGCGCGCCAGGCCGTCGCCAGTGGCGCCGCCGACTGCGTGCTCGCCTTCGGTTTCGAGCAGATGGAACGTGGCGCCCTCGCCATGAAGTGGCCAGACCGGCCGAGTCCGTTCGTCGACTTCATGGCGGTGGCCCACCAGCACAACGGGGAGAGTGACGCACCGTTCGCCGCGCAGCTGTTCGGCGGAGCGGGCGCCGCGTACGCCGAGAAGTACGGCACCGATCCGGCGACCTTCGCGATGATCTCGGTCAAGGCGCGCACGCACGCGAAGAACAATCCGTTCGCGGTGTTCCGGGACGAGGTCACCGTCGCGCAGGTGCTCGAATCACCGCAGATCTTCGGGCCGCTGACCCGGTTGCAGTGCTGCCCGCCCACCTGTGGCGCGGCCGCCGCGATCATCACCAGCGAAGACTTCGCGCGCCGCCACGGTCTGCGGACCGACGTCGCCATCACCGCGCAGGCGATGACGACCGATACCCCCGACACCTTCGACGACCTGCCCAAGCTCGTCGGCTACGACATGACCCGGCGCGCGGCCGACCAGGTCTACGAGGCCGCCGGTGTCGACCCCGCCGACATCCGGGTGGTCGAACTGCACGACTGCTTCACCGCCAACGAACTACTCAGCTACGAAGCGCTGCGCTTGACCCCCGAGGGCACCGCGGAGAGGTTCATCCGCGACGGCGACAACACCTACGGCGGCCGTGTGGTCACCAACCCCTCGGGCGGACTGCTGTCGAAGGGACATCCGCTGGGCGCGACCGGGCTCGCCCAATGCGCCGAGCTCACTTGGCAATTGCGCGGTCAGGCCGAAGCCAGGCAGGTCGACGGCGTAACGGTGGCGCTACAGCACAACATCGGCCTCGGTGGCGCCGCCGTGGTCACCCTCTACGAGAAGGTCGGCTGATGAGCGTCGACATCGAACGCGCGCTCGCGCTCACCTTGCCCACCTTCACCGTCGACGTCGAGCGCGGCCGGTTGCGCCTGTTCGCGCGAGTCATCGGCGAGACCGACCCGGTCTACACCGATGTCGAGGCCGCGCGGGCGGCGGGTCACCCGGATCTCCCGGTCCCGCCGACGTTCTTCTTCAGCCTGATCCTCGAAGCACCCTCGCCTTTCGGCTATCTCGACGAGCTGGACATCGACCTGCGCCGGATCCTGCACGGTGAGCAGGCCTTCGAGTACGTCGCCATGGCCTACGCGGGCGACACCGTCGAGATCAGCGAGCGCGTCGTGGACGTGACCGTCAAACGCGGCGGGGCTCTCGAGTTCGTGACCAAGGAAACCGAATTCCGCCGTGGCACCGATCTTCTCGCCAAGGCCACCAATGTGGCCGTCGTCCGCAATCCGGAGGTGACCACGTGAGCACCGCGCTCCTGACCGTCGGTGCCGAGCTGGCACCCCTGGCTCTGCCGCCCATCTCCCGCGCCACGCTGGCGTTGTTCGCCGGCGCCAGCGGTGACCACAACCCGATCCACATCGACCTCGACAACGCGCAATCCGCCGGCTTCGACGACGTCTTCGCCCAGGGCATGCTCTCCATGGCCTACCTCGGCCGCCTGCTGACCGGTTGGGTGCCCCAGCACGACATCCGGTCCTTCGCCGTGCGCTTCACCGCGATCACCCCGATCCACGGGCAGCCGACCTGCACCGCGACGGTCACCGCCGTCGAGGACGGACTCGCCACCCTCGCCCTCGCCGTCACTCTCACCGACGGCACCTCCACCCTGCTCGGCACCGCGGTCGTCGCCGTGCCGAGCGAGAACTGAGCAGGAGCACATCATGGGAACACTCGACGGCAAGGTAGCCATCGTCACCGGATCCGGTCGCGGCATCGGGCGTGAGATCGCGCTGAAATTCGCCGCGGACGGCGCGTCGGTGGTCGTCAACGACCTCGACAAGGACCCGGCCGAGCAGACCGTCGCCGACATCCGCGCCGCGGGCGGCACGGCGGTCGCGTGCGCGGGCAGCGTCACCGACGACGACTTCGCCGACCGGTTCGTGCAGACCGCGGTCGACGAGTTCGGTGGTATCGACATCGTCGTCAACAACGCGGGCTACACCTGGGACACCGTCATCCAGAAGATGACCGACGAACAATGGGACGCCATCATCGACGTCCACCTCAAGGCGCCGTTCCGGATCCTGCGCGCGGCCCAGCCGGTCATCTCGGCCGAGGTCAAGCGGGCCAAGGCCGCCGGCGAAGCCGTGCCGTGCCGCAAGGTCGTCAACATCTCCTCGATCGCCGGGCTCGGCGGCAACGCGGGCCAAGCCAACTACGCCGCGGCCAAGGCGGGCATCACCGGGCTGACCAAGACCCTCGCCAAGGAGTGGGGCAGGCTCAATGTCACCGTCAACACGGTCGCCTTCGGCCTGATCACCACGCGGCTCACCGAAGCGCCCGCGGACGGCAGCGCCACCATCGACGTGGGCGGCCGCGAGCTTGCCGTCGGCGTGAACCCGACCCTGCTCGACGCCATGGCGGCGCAGATTCCGCTCGGCCGCGCCGGCACCCCGGCCGAGGCGGCGGGCGCCGTCTATCTGCTGTGCCGTCCCGAATCCGATTACATCAGCGCCCAGACACTGGTCTGCGGCGGCGGTTACACCATCTGAGAGGGGATTCCACGATGGACCGGGAGATCTTCGAACCCGAGCACGATGCCTACCGCGACAGCGTGCGGCAGTTTCTGGCCAAGCACGTCGTGCCCGGCTACCAGGAGTGGGAACAGGCGGGCATCGTCGCGCGCTCGCTGTTCACCGACGTCGCCGACCTCGGCGCGTTCATGGCGGTGCCCGAGCAGTTCGGCGGCGCGGGGGTGAACGACTTCCGGTTCAACGCGATTCTGACCGAGGAGGCCGCCGCGGCCGATGTCGCTCCCGCGATGCTCGGCCCGGCGCTGCAAGCCGATATCTGCATGCCCTATCTGCTCGAACTGACGAACGACGAGCAGAAGGCGCGCTGGCTGCCCGGCGTCGCGACCGGCGAGACGATCGTCGCCATCGCCATGACCGAGCCGGGGACCGGGTCCGACCTCTCGGGTATCCGCACCAAAGCGGTCCGCGAGGGCGAGCACTACGTGCTCAACGGCGCGAAGACCTTCATCACCAACGGCATCAACGCCGATCTGGTGATCACCGCGGTGCGCACCGGCGAGCACCCGCACCGCGGCATCAGCCTGATCGTCGTCGAACGCGAGATCGAGGGGTTCACGCGTGGGCGCAATCTGGAGAAGGTCGGCATGCACGCCCAGGACACCGCGGAGTTGTCCTTCAGCGACGCGCGGGTTCCGGTGGCCAACCTGCTCGGCGAGGAAGGCACGGGGTTCTTCGGGCTCAGCAACAACCTGCCCCAGGAACGGCTGTCGATCGCGGTCGCGGCTATGGCCGGTTCGACCGCCGCGCTGCGCGAGACGATGGACTACGTGCGGGAACGCCGGGCCTTCGGGCGCACGATCGGCGATTTCCAGGCGACCCGGTTCCGGCTCGCGGATCTGGTCACCGAGGTCGAGATCACCCAGACCTACGTCGACCGTGGCATCACCGCACTGAACGCCGGTCGATTGAGCGCCGTCGACGCGGCCAAGGCCAAGCTGTGGGCGACCGAACTCCAGAGTCGGGTCATCGACGCCTGCGTTCAGTTGCACGGTGGCTACGGGTACATGCTGGAATACCCGATCGCCCGGGCCTATCTGGATTCGCGGATCGCCCGCATCTACGGCGGCACCAGCGAGATCATGAAGGAGATCATCGGCCGATCGTTGCGGTTGGGCTGAGCGGTAGCATCCCCGTGGTGTCCTCACCGCCCGCCGCCGCGCGTCGCAAACGCCCGGCCAACCGTCGCGAACTGATCGTCGACGCGGCGGCTTTGCTGTTCGCCGACAGCGGTTTCGAGAACATCGCGATGAGCGATGTCGCGGCCGCTGTCGGCGTCGGGCCCTCCGCGCTCTACCGGCATTTCACCGGCAAGGACGACCTGCTGCGGGCCGCCATCGAGCAGACGCTCGACCGGTTCGCCACCACGCTCGACGGCCCCGACGTCCTGGGCGCCGTCGCCGATTTCACGGTCGGGCGGCGCTGCGCGCCGCTGCTGTGGGTGCGCGAGGCACGCCACCTTCCCCGCCCACAGCGCGTGGACCTCGCCGCCCGTCTCGACCAGTTGTACGAGGCGTTCGCGGTGGTGGCGACCGGTGACGCCCCCGGCCTCGGCGCCCGATTGCGCGCGAGAACGGCGTTGGCGGTACTGCTCAGCCCCGCCTTCCACAGCACCAAGCTGCCCGCCGACGAATTCCGGGTGACCCTCGTCGGCATCGCCGAGGCGGTGCTGAGCGTCGAACTGGAAGTGCTTGCGCCACCACCGGTTCCAGCGCCGACAGGCCTGTCGCGCGGGAGTAAGCGCGAACAGATCCTGCGCGCGGCGCTGGGCATCTTCGCCGATCAGACCTACGCGAGCACCGGGATGGAGGAGATCGGCGAGGCCGTGGGCCTGTCCACCTCGAGCGTCTACAACCACTTCAGCAGCAAGCTGGAGATACTCGAAGTCGCGCTGCATCGAGCCAACGGCTACCTCCAGGTCACCTTGGACGACACACTGCTGGCCGCATCCGACGAAGCCGCCGCACTGCGCACGCTCGTCGCGGTCTACGCCGAGTTCACCCTGCGCCACCCGACCCTGGTCGACATCCTGGTCACCGAAGTCCGCAGCCTCGGCGCGCAGGCGGAACCGCTGGTGCAAGCACAGCGCGACTATGTCAGCGAATGGGTCAGGCTGTGCCGTGCGGCACGGCCCACCCTCACCCGGGAACAAGCCCTGGTCACCGTACAAGCGACCCTGATGGCGATGAACGACATCGCCAGAGACGACTCGTTTTCCGACGTTCGTCAGCTGAGCGTCCCGCTGGCTACGATTGCCGTTGCCGCCCTCGGCCTTTCCGGGTAGGCGGTGCGGCCACCGCGGTGGGTGTCGGGAGCGACGGCTGCCGCTGTAGCGAGCGGGCTACCCCGCCAGATGGCGGGATGTGCGGGGATACATTCAGGTCGTATGGCGGTTTTCTGGGCCGAAGCGGACAGCTTGACTAGTAACTATGACTCAGGACACATTTCTTGTTGACACGCATACCCGACGCAAGTCCGACACTCTCCTGATGGTCAGTGTCGGTGCGATCTGGCTCGCGCTGCTCGGTCCGGCATGGACCTACGTACCGGCCTCCCCTGCTACTCCGGCCGTGACGCTGAATTTCGCGGATCTGGCTGTGCTGAATGCGAACAATCCGAGTGGGCTGCAAGCTGCCTTCTATCACTGGGTTGCCTGGGCCTTCGCGGCAAGCACGACCGTGGTCGTGCTCGTCGCGGTCCGAGCGGGCAATCGGGTCGGCGGGCTGCTGTGTGCGGTGACCGGCACCGTTCAGCTGGTACTCACCCTGTTCGTCATGGTCGAAGCGGCACCTGATCTATCCGCTCTGGTCGCAGGTCTCCCGTACGCGCGACTGGGTACGGTCCTGTTCCTCGGCTCCATGGCGGCGCTCGGTTACGCCGGCCTCCGGAGACTGCCGACACCCGATGCGCAGCCACGAGGTGGAGTTCCTCGACCGGCCGCTGCTTAGTTCCGGGCGCGGAGGGCTGTGTGAACGCCATGGACCCCGCCGCCACGGCAATCGACGGGGCCGCGCCCCGTCGATTGCGTGCCGACGCGGTGCGCAATCAGCGGCTGATTCTCGCGGCGGCGCGCACCTTGTTCGCGACCCGTGGGCTCGGAGTCACTCTCGACGATGTCGCCGAGCAGGCGGGTGTCGGAGTCGGCACCGTGTACCGCCGATTCGCGAACAAGCAGCAACTGATCGATGAGGTGTTCGAACAGCACATCGAGATGGTGGTGGAGCAGGCCGAACTCGCCCTGACGAACCCTGATCCTTGGGACGGGCTGGTGCAGTTCTTCGAATTCACCTGCCGCACTGTCGCATTCGATCGAGGGCTCGGCGAGGTGCTGGTCGGAAGCGACGCCGGACTCGCACGGGTCGCGTCCGTGCAGGATCGCCTGAATCCGGCGGTCGTTCGTATCATCGACCAGGCCCGCGGTGCCGGCGTGTTGCGGCCCGACGTGGAGCCGAACGATTTCTTCGCGGTCATCCGCATGGTGCAGGCGATCGCCGATTTCTCCTGGTCGGTCAGTACCGAAGTGTGGCGCCGCTATTTCGTGCTGGTCCTCGACGGATTGCGCGGCGATGGCCCGCCGCGGGCGCCGTTGCCGGTCCCGCCGCTCAGCGATGAAGAGATCGAGATCGCCAGACAGGCCTGCGCGAGCCGCCGACGAAGAGGTGCGCCGGAATTTCGCGGCGCCGAGGCTGTCCTCGCCCCTGCCGCCGAAACGCCGCTGCGTGCCCGGTCGGGACAAAACAGGTACTCGTCTACGTAGTTTTACCGTCGCCGATTGCCTGATCCGGAAGCAGTCTGTGAGGGGACAGATCACACACCTACCGCTCGGGGACATCATGGAATCACAGCAGCGACAGCGAAGTCGCTCCGGCGCGATGCACGGCGCGCGTCGGGTGTACTCGGCGAAGCCGCCGCGAACGCCGGGCGAGGAAACGAACTCCTCCACCACCGTCGATGACGGCGCGGTGTGGGTCCGCTCCACACAGCGGCAACTGGAACTTCTCGCGTCACGTCATTCGATCGATCCGGACATGAGGACGATCATCGAATTTGCCATCAGCTGGGCGCCCTTCGGCGGTGCGAGTCCAGGCGACCTGCTCGTGAACTTCGGTGTCGACCGGGGGCGATTCATGGCGTTGGTGCAGGAAGGGCTGCGCACCCGACGAGCAGACCGCCGACAGCAGCGCCTGCTCAAGCGACAGCTGGCGGTCGCGTTGACATCGGCGTGGCGCGATGTGGGCGGCTCGATCGGAGAAATACGTTGATGACCCTCGCCGAGCAGTCTCGGTTCCCGATTCAGATCGATGTGCACGTGCGAATCTGGCTGGACCGAACGGCCTTCGACTACCGGGCAACATTGGCCGCGGCGATCAACTTGATTCATGATTGCCGCCGAAAGCATTGGTGCACGGTCGAATTGATTCTGTCCACGATCGGGCGATCCCTGCCCGAGAATCGTTTGCCGAACGAGCGATTGTTCCTGGGCCCGTAGCCGCCCGGCACAGTAGCCGTGGCCCGGGCAGGCTCAGAAATCCGGCTGGTCGGCGGCCCACGCGGCGATCTGCGAGCGCGAGGTGAATTCGAGTTTGGTGAGGATATGGTCCACGTGCCCCTCCGCCGTGCGCTGTGATATCACTAGGTGGGCGGCGATATCTTTGTTGGACATACCGCGGGCGACGAGCTCGGTGACCTGGCGCTCACGTTTGGTCAGGGCCCCGCCGGGCCCACGGGTGCGGGTGGCGGCTGCGGATTGTTCGCCGAGTGCGAAGGCCACCGCGGAATCGAAGGTCATCGCGGCGCCTTCCTGGCGGCTCGCCTCGAAGACTCGCTCGCCGAGGGCCTCCCGGCTGTCGTGCGCACAGTCCTCGCGGTGAACGAGCAGGGCCGGAAACACGTAGGCCGAGCTGTGGGTGACACTCACCATCGAATCGGCGACGCCCATCAACACCGCCGCGCGCCGATGATCGTGTTTCTCGGATTCGACCCACGCCAGTGCCTCGGTGCAGGCCGCGGCGACGAGCGGATCTGCCACCAGCCGAGCCAACCGGATGCCTTCTTCCAGCAAATGCGCGGCGTGAGCCGACTCGCCCCGGCGCCACACGACATACCCCGCTGCCCACGATGCCCATGAGCGGAGCATCGTTTCGCCGGCCGACTCGGTGATCGCCAGCACCTGCTCGAAACAGACGAGGGCTCGGGCGGTGTCACCGAGCAATGCGCGAGACAACCCGAGCGAGATCAGTGCGTCCAGTTGCAGGCTGCGCTCGCCGCCTGCTTCGTACACTTCGATGGCGTCGGCCATGAGCTTGTCGACGTGGTCCAGGTCGGCGTCGTTCGCCAGGAGAACAGTGGTCCCCTCGGCATGTGAGAGCAGCGCCGCCACCACCGGATCGGTCGATCGGTCGGCCAACAGCGCGAGTTGCTTCAGGTTGTCGGTGGCATCGGCCAGGTCCGCTTGCAACGAGGCCATTGCCACGGCGGCGTGAAATGCCCTGGCTCGATCGATGGTCTGGGATCCGGTGGTTTGGGTCAGGGCACGAGCGGACCAGTGGCGGCCCTCGTTGGGGCGTCCCCGCATGATCCAGAACAGGCACAGTGCGGTAGTCATCCGCACCGCCGCTTCGTTCGACTCGGACAGCGCGAACTCCAGAGCCTTCCGGAGATTCGGCAGCTCACGTTCCAGTCGGGCAACCCACTGCAACTGGTGTGGACCGATCCATTCCGCCTGTGCTTGCAGGGTTAGTCGAAGGCACCAATCCCGCTGTCGCCGAGCGGAATCCACATACGCGCCGCCTTCCGCGGCCTGTTGTCTACCGTATTCTTGCACGGTCTCGAGCATCCGGAAGCGGACCGTTCGGTCGATCTCGTCGCGGATCAGGATCGACTTGTCGACCAATGCGGACAGGGAGTCGAGCAATTCGGATCGCGTCAGTTCGCCGGCGCAAACCTCCTCGGCGGCGTCGAGCTCGAAACCGCCCGCGAAGACGGACAACAGCGTCCACAAGCGTTGCTCGTCCGGTGTGCACAGGTCGTAGCTCCAGTCGACGCACCACCGCAGGGTCTGCTGCCGCATCGGGGCGCCACGACGCCCGCGAGTCAGCAGACCGTAACGGTCGTCGAGGCGAACCAGAATCTGCTCCGGCGACATCGTGCGGAGCCGGGCAGCGGCAAGCTCGATCGCCAGTGGGAGCCCGTCGAGCCGAGCGCAGATACGCGCCACGCAGGCCCTGTTCTCGTCGGTGACATCGAATCCCGGCACGACTGTCGAGCCGCGTTCGGCGAACAAGGCCACGGCGTCTTCGCGGGCTGCCCGAGGAGCGGGCTTGCCGGCCGGATCGGGAATTGTCAGCGGGGGCACGACGAATACCGATTCGCCGCCGATGTTCAACGCCTCACGGCTGGTCGCCACGATGCGGATCTGCGGACACGCCCGCAACAGTGTTTCGACCAGTGCGGTGACAGCGTCGATCACCTGTTCGCAGTTGTCCAGCACCACCAGCCGGTCGCGTGTGGACAGGTATTCGACCAGCACCGCGAGCGTCGATCCTGCCCCCCGGGTTCGAAGGCCGAGACCGGTGGCGACGACGTCGACCAGCAGGGCCGGATCCCGCAGATCGCCCAGTTCGACGAACCACCCGCCGTCGGTGAAATCTCCCGTCGCCTTGTGGGCGACGCGCAGCGCGAGCCGCGACTTGCCGACGCCACCGATTCCGGTCAGTGTCACGAGACGGGACCCAGCCAGCAGGTTCCTGACCTCGGTCACCTGGCTGCGACGGCCGACGAAGCTGGACAGCTCGAGCGGGAGATTCCCGACGCCGCTTTCAGCCGCGCTCGATGATGCCGGCGGTAGCGATTCGGCGCCGGGCCGGGTTCGGACAGGAAGCCGGTCGACCGGGAAACCGTGCCGGACCTGGACCTGCCGGAGTTGGTCGCCGAAGAGCGCGGCAGTGGGACGCTCGGCCGGGCTCTGTGACATCGCGGCCTCGAGTACCGTGCACACGTCATCGGGCATGCCGCTGACACGCAGGTCAGGGATCGGCTGTTCGGCTATCCGCAGAAACTGGGCGACCATCTGTTCGCCGCTACGGCGCTCGAAGACCGCGTGTCCGGTCAGCGCGCAGAACAATGTCGCGGCCAGACCGTAGACATCCGAGGCCGGGCTGGGATCGTCGCCACGGAGCACTTCGGGCGCGGTGAACGCCGGCGAACCGGTGACAGTACCGGTCGCGGTTTCGAACCCGCCGGTGATGTGGGCGATGCCGAAGTCGGTCAGCGCCGGTTCATCGAAGTCGGTGAGCAGGATGTTGTCCGGCTTGATATCGCGATGCAGGATGCCGGTTCGATGTGCAGTTTCGAGCGCCCCCGCGATCTTCACCCCGAGGTGCAGAACGTCGGGCAGCGGCAGGGGACCGTCGCATCGAATGCGCGCGTGGAGGGAACCACGCGAGTGGTACGGCATCACCAGGTACGGGTGACCGGTGCCGGTGGCGCCGACTTCCAGCATGTCGACGATATTCGGGTGTCCGGTCAAACGTCCCATCGCTTGCTCCTCACGAAAGAATCGCTCCCGATTCTCGTCGAGTTCTCCGATCAGTACCTTCACTGCCACCGTGCGTTCCACGCCGACCTGCCGGCATCGATATACCTTTCCGAACCCTCCGCGCCCGATCTCCTCCGCGCCCGCGAAACCGGCAGTGCTCAGTTCCGCGATGACATCGTCGCCGGCATCACGCTGGGTCTCGCACGGGTCGTCTTCGGCCATCGCAACTCGCGATCTACCAGTGAGGCCGGTCGGAATATCTCCGCCGGCTCTTCTCGCGGACCGTGAATATCGGCGAAGCTGTGCTTTTGCCGTAGGGCGGTTGCACCGTCGCTGAGCCGAACCAGATTGTGTCGTGGGTCATAGGAGCCTCCTTCGGCTTCTCAGTGAACTCACCTGGTGAGGGTCGCTGTAGCCGCCGACAGACGGCTGTCGGCGGCCGAATCACCGACAAATGGCGGTGGTGGGCACAATTTTGTGCCGTTGTTCCGCAGCCATCGCGATGCGCCAGAGGGTGAGGGTCGTGCTCGCGCGGGCGTACCCCTCGCTGCTGAGTGGGGTGTATCCGAGCTGGCGCTCGAGCCAATCGATCCGCTGGCGCATGGTCGAGTGGTGCAGATTGTGCAGGCGAGCGGCTTCGCGAATACTGCTGTGGCTCAGCACAGCCTCCAGCGTCGGCACCACCCATGGTCGCTGGGCCTGCAGCTCGACCACCTGGCGGACATCGGGTGCGCGCGCGGCGGTGTCGGCATCGATGCTCTCGACGATGGTGGCGATGCTGCCGAGTTGGTCATATCGCACGTGGGTGGGTTTGCCGGTGGTGAGGTCGACGGCGATGCGCAGCGCGGTGCGGGCGTGCTGGACCCCGAGATGAACCTCGGTGCTCGCGCACGTGTGGATTCCGGCGGCGATGTCGAGCGGAATCGTGCTCTGTGCCACCGGAGCGGGGAAGAGGCGGATCTGGTGCTCATCGATGAGGAGCCCGGCGGGCATCCGCCGCGCATCCGCCGGATGGGTGGCCACCACTGTGATGGTCGATCCGAGGCCGAGCCGACGCAGTGCGCTGTCCCGGTCTGCGGGGGTGACGCCCGGATCACAGGCAGTGCGTGCCGCGGCCGTGATGGGGGAGGAGTCGCGGGTCTTCTTGACCGCGTGCAGGCTTCGGGCGAATCGTTCCAGGATCAGCGGGTCCAGGGGCCAGGCCGGACCCTCGCGGTCCAGCCAGACCGTGATCTCCTCGAATCGCTGGGTCTGACGCGATGCTGTCCCGGTGCCGAGCTCGGTGATGGTCCGCCCGGCCGCGTCGACGCCGACCCGAAGGCCGCGTTCCGGATCATCGAGCCCGATCGGGGAATCGGCCAGCACCGCGGCTGCCCGCAGCATGGCCATCGCTGAGGACCGTTGGTCCACCAGCGAGTCGAAATGCTCGATCACCCGTAGGGCTTCTGCTGCGCCGCCGTCGATCGTCGCGAGCTTGACTATCCACTCCCGCATGAAAAATCTCCTCGATCCTCATACACCGACGATGGGTCCACGCCATCGGTGCCAGGGCTTGCTGATGACGCGGCGGCCGCGGGAAACAAGCCCGCGACGGCGGCGACGATCGCGGCGCGGCGCGCCTCGCCGGAAGTGTTGCGAACTTGTCCCTGGGCCAAGTCGACGAGGTCTGGCTGCCAGGCCCAAGCCAGCGAGATCTGAGTGACGAGGACCATGATGTCGATCGGGTCCCATGCCGGATTCAGCTGCTCGGTCTCCTGCGCCTGTCTCAATAGATCGACAGTTCGACGCACCGTCTGTCGCACGGACTCCTCGAAGGGGTCGTCCATGACGTCGGCCCGGGTGATGTCCAGCCGTCCCCACTGCAGCAGCCTCAGATGATCGGGATGGGCGGTGAAGTAGTCGTGCACCCGCCCCGCGTAGCTGGGTAGGTCGGTCGCGTCTATGCGGGTGGCTTCGGTCATCGTCGCAAGTTCCCGCTCGGCGACGATCCGGTAGAGCTGTTGCTTGCTGTGAAAGTGCGCGTACAGGCGTTCCTTGCTCGTTTTCGCCCTGCGCGCGATCCGCTCGATGCGACCACCCGCGACCCCGTACTGCGCGAACTCGTCCGTCGCCGCAGTGAGAATGCGGTCGCGTGTGGTATCGGCATCTGTGGCGGTAGTCACTCCGTCAGTGTACCAAACCAAACCGTTTGGTGTGGCAAGAATGATGTACCGGATCGGGCGAGATCGCTGGGCGGGGCAGGGGGCCACGGCTGGATCGCAGAGCTCTCAGGTTCACCACTCGGTGGTGAACCTGAGAGGTTCGCCGCCACGGCCGCGGCTGTTCACAACGCCCTTACAGTCGTACGACGGTGCGGCCCCGGACGGCACCCGTGAGGATGTCGGCGGCGATCTCGGGGACGCGGTCCAGTCCCACTTCGTGGGAGATGCTGTCCACCAAGTTCTTCGGTTTGAGGTCTGTGCCGAGTCGCAGCCACACGGCGGCGCGGACATCCTCCGGGCACAGGACGGAGTCGATCCCCAGCAGCGTGACTCCGCGCAGGATGAAGGGCAGAACAGTGATGTTCAGTGCCGGACCGCCGGTGAGGCCGCAGTTCGCCACGGCACCGCGGTAGCGCGTGGTTCGCAGCAGGTAGGCGAGTGTGTCGCCACCGACCGGGTCCACGCTGCCTGCCCACAGCTCGCCTTCCAGCGGGAAGTGGCTCCGTGTGGAGACGTCTTCGCGGTCGAGGACCTCGGCCGCGCCCAATTCCCGGAGGTAGTCGTGCTCCGCGGGCTTTCCGGTACTGGCGACGACTTCGTAGCCGAGTCCGGCGAGCATACTCACCGCGGTGCTGCCGACGCCGCCGGTGGCGCCGGTCACGAGCACGCGGCCATCGCCTGGCACGAGCCCGTTCTCCTCCAGCCGTTGGATCGAGAGGGCTGCGGTGAAGCCGGCGGTGCCGAGTGCCATCGCCTCCTTGGCGGTCAGGCCCGGCGGGAGCGGCTCCAGGAATTCGCCGGGCAGGCGTGCGTATTCGGCGTAGCCGCCGAAGCGGTCGGTGCCGAGCCCGCGGCCGATGGCGACGACTTCCTGGCCGACCGTGAAGCGCGGGTCGCTCGATTCGGTCACCGTGCCGGCGATATCGATGCCGGGCACCATCGGGTACGAGGTCACGACTGGGCTCTCCGGGAGGCAGGCGAGGCCATCCTTGTAGTTGATGCTCGAGTACTGCACGCGCACGGTGACGTTGCCTGCGGGCAGGTCGTCGAGCGTGAGCTGCTGCACGCCGGCGCTGAACCCGGTCTCGCTCTTGTTGACAACGAAAGCGTTGAAGGACTTGGACATGACACCTTCCTGAATCGAACACGAACCTAGATAGATTGATCTAGTGAATCGTATGTGCAGGACTATCGGTGCGTCAATTGCTGGAGAGGCCGAGCAGGTGCGACGAGATCACTGTCGGTTCAGCCGTGATCCGCAGCGCCGCTACCTGACAAGAAATGACGGAGGGCGGCCAACATGGACCGCCCTCCGTCATCGTTTCGAGGCAGAATCCGGGCGTGCTAGGCCAGGAATATGCTCAGCGAAGGATGGCGCTTCAGTTCGCGGTGGGGGCGGTAATTGTGATTCCGCGCGCGGCCGCCTCGGCGAATGCGTCATGTTTGTCGATGATCGGCGCGGAAGCGTCGATCCGTGAAACGCCCGGCACATCGCCGTAGTCGTCACCGAGGTCCTCGCCCATGACCTTCGCGAAGTTGGAGTCTGTGTACAGCCGCTCGCCGGAGATCAGCTTCAGGTCGGCATCGAAGCTGATCACGACCAAGTACATGCCGGTATAGCGCTCGCCCTCGAGGGTGAACGACACCCACGCTTCCCGGATCAGTGTGTTCGATGCCGATGCGTGCACTCGTTTTTCCGCGGCGATATCGTACTTGCCCGTGTTCGGCAGTACCCGCCGATAGTGTTCACGGACCGCGCCGGTCCCGTCCGCCGCCCAGCCGAAGTTCGGAAACTCGTAGTGCGGGTTCGGGGACACCGTCGCCATCGTTGCCTCGATGTCCTGCTCCAGCTCCGCCTTTTCGTGCGCGAGCAGGATGTCTTCCATTTCCTTGAAGGTCAGTTCTTTCATGTGACAAATATTCGATGAGTGTGAGCTGAAAGTCAATACTCGTACGACGATTATAAATCGTGCCACAAACAATTCCGGCGCCGCACATCATATGACCGCAAAAGGCCAGCCACTGTATAAATGGCTTGCCTTTCATGGGCACATGCATGTGCGGCGCCGCGGGCTGCTGACCAGGCGTTTTCTCGATAGGGGAGTGCGCCGAAAGTTGAACGGCGCACAAAAGAATTGCTCCTCTGTCAGGGTGGATTGCGGATCGGAAATAGGTATGGGTAGCTATTCTCCTGGCCGGTTCACCGTAATCGCAACCAGATCTGTCGCCCTCTGGGATGACTACCTGCACTGTTGACCCGCTGGCGGGCGAGTGTCCGGATCATGGTGACGAAGTGTGAATAGATAGATTGATCTACTATGCAGTGTAGCCTCGTGTCTTCCAGCGCGTCAACGGTTGACGAGCAGCTGCCCGGTCGCGATGGGGACGTCGAAGTCGCCGGCGGCGGTGTCCAGCACGAGCTCGGCGATCCGCGCCCGGTGTTCCTCGGCGCTACCGAGCAGGACGGCGTCGGTGAAGGCGCGCTTGAAGTAGAGGTGTACCTGGTGCTCCCAGGTGAACCCGATACCGCCGTGCACCTGGACGGTATCGGCAGCGATGCGGGTGAAGGCTGCCGAGCAGGTTGCCTGGGCGATCGACGCCGTCAGCGCCGGGTCGTCGGTACCGTCCTGCAGCGTCCACGCGCCGTAGTAGGCCGCGGAGCGCGCGTGTTCCTGGTCGACGAGCATGTCGGCGAGCCGGTGTTTGACGGCTTGGAACGAACCGATGGGCCGACCGAACTGTCGCCGTTGCTTGGCATACGAGATGCTCAGATCGAGCAGGTGCTGGGCGCCACCTACCTGCGCGGCGGCCAGCAGTACGGCGCCGGTGTCCATGGCGTGCCGGCAGATCCGAGGTGTCTGCGCGGGGCCGGCGAGTAGCCGGGCTGCCGCGTCGGCGAACCGGACGGTGGCTTGTGGCCGGGTCGGGTCCAGTGTGGACAGGGCGGTGCGCTGCACTCCGGGACCGGTGGCGTCGACCACGAACAAACTCACCCCGTCCGGACCGGCCGCGGCGACGAGCAGGTCGTCCGCGGTGCTCGCGTCGACGACGCGCTCGATGGTCCCGGACACTGTCCACGCGTTCCCGGAGCCGGTGGCCCGTACCGTCACGGCCTCGACGGCCAAGCGCCCGGCCCGGTCGGGGGCGGCGAAGGCGGCGATGCGGACTCCGGCGACGAGCCGGCTCAATGTTTCGGTACGGGCCTGCGTGTCCGGCGCGGCGACCAGCGCGGGGATCGACAACGCGAGGGTGCCGACAACGGGGCCGCAGAACAGGGCGGCGCCCAGTTCCTCGGCGACGATCGCGGCGTCGACAATGCCACCGCCCGAGCCGCCGAGGTCCTCCGGCACGCCGAGCCCGAGTACGCCCAGCTCGGATCCGAGTCGGACCCAAGCCTTGGGGTCGAACGGAGACTCGGACTCCATCAGCCGCCGCACGGTCGCTTCGTCGGAGTTCTCCGCGCAGAAGGCGCGTACCGCTCGGCGCAACTCCTGCTGCTCCGGCGTGAAGACGAACTGCTTGCTCGGAGTCGGGTTCTGATCAGCCACGGGGCACCTCGCGCCAGGGTCGTCCGGAGTCGGCACGCAGGTCGCCGGGCAAGCCCAGGATCCGCTCGCCGAGAATGTTGCGCAGCACCTCGGAGGTGCCGCCCTCGATGGTGTTGGCGCGGGAGCGCAGGAAGCGCTGCTGCACCGGTCCCAGCTCGTCCTCGCCGAAGTCGTTGTCGCGCATGGTGTAGTCGCCGTAGAGCAGTCCCTCCGGTCCGAGCAGATCCATGCAGAACTCGTAGATCTGCTTGTTCAGCTCGGCGCCGACGAGTTTGCCGATCGACCCCTCTGGTCCGGGGCCGCGCACGGTCGCGGTGGCGCCGGAGCGCGCCGAGGTGAGTCGCTGTGCCTCCGAGCGCACCCAGAGCTGGGTGAGGCAATCGCGCAGCACCGGGGTGTGCCGGTCGGGGCGCCGAGCCCACAGCGCGACGGCGTCGGCGATCGTGCCGTCGCCGCGACGGGTTCCGCTGGCGCCGATCGAATTTCGTTCGTTCATCAGCGTGGTCATGGCGACCTGCCAGCCCGCGCCGATCGCGCCCAGCCGGTGTGCGTCCGGGATCCGGACATCGGTGAGGTAGACCTCGTTGAACTCGGCCTGGCCGGTCATCTGGCGCAGCGGCCGGGTTTCGACACCCGGCGCGCGCATGTCGACGACGAAATAGGTGAGGCCCTGGTGTTTCGGTACATCCGGGTCGGTGCGGGCGAGCAGTAGTGCCCAGCTGGCGCGATGCGCCAGGGTGGTCCACACCTTCTGCCCGTTCGCCACCCAGCTGTCACCGTCGCGGACGGCCGAGGTCGCCAGTCCGGCCAGATCGGATCCGGCGCCCGGCTCGGAAAACAGCTGACACCAGATGTTCTCGTTGGTTGCGAGCGGGCGCAGCCACCGGCGCTTCAGTTCGTCGGTCCGGGCGTGTTCGATGAGGGTCGGCGCGGCCATGCCGTAGCCGACCGGGTTCACGGCGTACGGCGCGGTGGCCCCCGCCTGCTGAAGGATCGCGGCCGCGACGGTTTGGAGGCCGCGTGAGACGCCGAGCCCGCCGAGGTTCTCGGGGAAGTGCACCCACGACAGACCGGCGTCGAAGCAGGCCCCGAGGAACTCGGTCAGTGGAACGGACCGGGGATCGTGCTCCCGGATGACCCTGCGCGCGGCGTCCGCGACCCGTGCGTAGTCGGCTTCAGCGCTCAACTTCAGCTCCAGTGATCGAGGCATCCATGCCGGAGGATCGCATTCGGCTCCCTTTTCTTCACCAACAACACGACTAGATAGAACGATCTAGCTAGGGTGACACTAGGGGATGTCGCCCGGTGCGTCAACGTCGAAGATGGCGGAGCGGGGTGCGGGTCGACCAGGTGGTTCCGTGGCAGACGGTTCGCGAATCTCGCCCTCGGTGTCGGTGGTGAGCCGAGGAATGGTGGAACGGAAGGCTCGAAACACCGGAACCGGCTCGGCACTGAACGGCGGCCTGACCGGGGCGGTGCTGATGAAGGGCGGTATCTGCGTCACGAGAGTCAGTCAATCCGCCGTGCGGGCGCGGTCGTAGCCATCAAACGGCGGGATTGCTGTCGGAAACATCCGCCAGATGGCGGTGCCCGAGAGCGCGGACGATGCCGTCCTGCCCGTCCGATCCGGTCATCGGGCCCGGTGATTCGGGGCTGCCTGGCGGCTGTTGACGCGCTAGATGTCGTATGTCAGGCTGATTTATAGATCAATCTATCTACCTGCGCCCCCGGCGCCGCTCTGGCGTCGCAGGGGAGAAAACGCACCGCCGCGCTCGCGGCCCAGTGTTGGGAGACCCCGTGAACCAGTCCACCCCAGTCGTTGTCATGGCGAGTACCGCGACCGGCCCGATCGGCGGGTCGACCGGATCCATGATCGCCTTCGACCCGATGACCGCTGACGCGGGTCCACTGCGCCGGGCGTTCGGGTGCTTCCCCTCCGGGGTCACCGCGGTGTGCGCGATGGACGACGGCGAACCGATCGGCATGGCCGCCAGCTCGTTCACGTCGGTGTCGATCGCACCGCCCCTCGTCTCGGTGTGCTTCCAGACCTCCTCGACCACCTGGCCGAGACTGCGGGACCGGCCCCGGCTGGGAATCAGTGTGCTCGCGGAGGATCACGACAAGATCTGTATGAGCCTGTCCCGGAACGCAACCGACCGTTTCGACGGCATCGCCTGGGATCGTGCCGCATCGGGTGGGGTGTTCGTGCACGGCGCCACCGCGTGGCTGGAGTGTTCCCTGCACACCGAGGTCCCGGCAGGCGACCACGCCGTCGCGTTGTTCGAGATCCACGGCATGTGGGCGGATCCCGAGGCCGCGCCGCTGGTCTTCCACGGCAGCCGATTCCGTCGACTCGCTACGCACTGACAGCAGAGGGCCCCAGCGCCGATACTCGGCGCTGAGGCCCGGGCGAACATACTCGAGCCGGTTCGTTCAGAAGATCGAATATCCGCCGTCGATCACGATCTCGTCGCCGGTGTGGAATCCGCCGACCCCGCCGGCGAGATATACCGCCAGTCGTGAGAAATCATCCGGCTCGCCCCACCGGCGCTGCGGCATCCGCTTCATGACGTTCTCCCCGAACGCCGGGTTCTGCATCTCCCGGGAGATCAGCGGCGTCTCGGTCCAGCCGGCGATGATCGAGTGCGCGTTGATCCGGTGTCGCGCCAACTCCACCGCGCACCCTCTGATCATCGCCGACAGCCCCGCCTTGCTCGCCGCGTAGGACTGGCCACGCGGGGTTCCGTGAATCGTCGAAACGCTCGACGTGCCGACGAGTACGCCCCCGCCGCCGCGCTCCACCATGTGGGCAGCCGCGGTGCGCAGCGTGAGGAACGCCCCGTCGAGATTTACCCGGGTGACCTCCCTGAAGTCCGCGAGACTCGTCTCGACGAACGGCGTATCGGGAGCGCGGGTGCCCGCGTTCGCGAAGCAGGAGTCGACCCTGCCGAAGTGGTCGAGGGTCTCCGCGAAGCTCGCTGTCACGGCGTCCTCGTCGCCTACGTCGCAGCGGATCGCCCGCACGCGGGTGCCGTGTTTCGCGAGCTCCTGCGCGGCCTTCTCGTTGCGCTCGGCATTGGTGCCCCAGATGCAGACATCGGCACCGCACCGGGCGAGTCCGTGTGCCATGCCGAGTCCGATCCCGGAGTTTCCTCCAGTGATCAACGCGACGTGTCCGGTGAGGTCGAAAAGCGAGGTCAAGCCAAATCCTCCGGGTCGTCCCCGGCCGTGCCGGGAAGAGTGTCGAAACGGCCGGGCACGCGGCCGGGGGGTGTCGGGGCCACCGATCATCCTGTGCCATCCGCGCCGGTGGCGGGGACCGGAGAGCCGCTTCAGCGCAGCTCGGAGAAGCCTGTCGGGTCGAGGAACTTCGTCGTTGCGCTGGCGGTGACCTGTTCACCATCGGACCTCGCTGCGGTCCACTCGGGGTCGGCCCAGAAGGCCTCCCACGACTTCGCCGCGGCCGCTCGGCTGGCGTGGGCCACGAGATAGACGAGAGTCTCGGTGGGATTGCCGTCGTCGTCGGTCGCCACCCAGAAGCCGATGTTGGTCATCCCGTGTTTCTCGAACAGCGGGGCGGCGTGATCGCGAAAGCGGCCCAGGAGCGCGTCGATCTTGCCCGGTACCGCGTCGTACGTGCGGAGTTCGAAGATTCGAGTGTCAGTCACTAGATCAATCTATCAAGTCTGGCGACCGCCGACAACGGCTGCGTCGGTAGGCTGTTCGGCGCTGGGGTGAACGTCACAGCACGACAGATTGATCTAGCGGGGTAATCTGGACGTATGTCTCCCTCCTCGTCAACCCTTGGTAAGCAGCCGGAAACGCGAACACGGCTCGTGGAGTCCGCGGCGGAGCTGTTCAGCCGGCAGGGCTTCGGGGCCACCGGCATCAAGGCCGTCCTCGCCGCAGCCGAGGCGCCCTATGGATCGCTGTACCACTTCTTCCCCGGCGGCAAGCAGGAACTCGGCGCCGCTGCCCTGGCCCACGGTGGCACGCGCTACCGGGAGTTACTCGAGTCGGTGTACCCGCCCGGGGCCGACGTCGTCGAGGCGACGGCGGCCTCCTTCGTCCAGGCGGCGGAGCTACTAGCGCAGACCGACTACGGCTACGCCTGCCCGATCGCGACGATCGCCTTGGAAGTGGCCAACAACGACGAGGTGATGCGGACCGCCGCCGCCACGGCCTTCGAGTCGTGGCTGGAGGTTCTCGAAGAGCGCTTCACCACGGCCGGGATGACCGCCGAACGCGCCCGCGAGGTCGCGGTGGAGATCTTCTGCCTGATAGAAGGATCGGTGCTGCTGTCGCGGACCACGCGATCGCCGGCGCCGCTGCACACCGCCGGGCGGGCCGCGACCAACGCCGTCGCCGCTGGACTCGCGGCTGGTCGGTACGACCGCACAGGTCAGGGCAACGTCAGTCGGTAAGCGGGTCCGCTACCGAGTGCTGGTCCGGGTCGGCAACAGGGCCGACAGTCGGCGACTCGGCGGAGTTCTCGACAGTGGCCGGGGGTCGACGGACACCGCGATCATCTTCGGCTGACCGGTTGACGACGTCCCGATGGTGAGTGGCTGCGGCGCAGCCGATTTCGTGCTGTCGCTCGCAGTACGGGGCCTACTGGCCGGACTGTGCGGAGAGCCGCCGGTCCAGGGTTCTCCGGTGGCCTGACCGTCGCGATCGCCGTGCCGATCGTGTGGCGCACCGAATTCTGTGATTCCTACGCGGTCCCAGTGAGCCGAATGCGGCTGCGGCCGAGTAGTGCTGTCGCCTACCCGGCAGTTGGCGGGCGATGTGCGGCTACCGCACGACGAATGGCGGGTAGTGAGCCCGCGGCCCACCGCAGAGACTTCATCTGATCCGAAGTCTTTCGCGAGGTGGGCAGATGATGCGACCAGTAGCTTGTCGGTCCGCCGTGCGGTGTGCTGAAGCCGATCGCGACGGCGATGCGCGAAACCTTCATGGATGCCCGGTGTGGAGCGGGGTGGCTGACGCCGCCGTTCTCCCCGGGATGCGCGGCGCCGGTCGGACGAATTCCCGTTTTCGAGTTGCCTTCAGAGGGTTGACGGACCGGGAAGATTCCGCTTACTCTGACGGCGATAGATCAATCTATCTAGTCGTCTACCGATCGCACGCTACCTATGGCTGGAACCGCCGGGCGTGGTCATGTGACACCGGTGGGCTCGAGGCCAGCGGAGGCAAATGATGGGCATCAAACGCGTTGGACACGTCGTGGTGAAAATGCGCGATCTAGAGGCGGCCAAACGCTTCTACGGCGGGATCCTCGGCATGACGATCTCCTCGGAATCGGACATTGCGATCTTCTTCCGATTCGCCGATTACCACCACGACATCGGGGTGTTCAAGGTGCCCGAGGACGCCGAGTCGCCGCAGGACGGTCAGGTCGGTCTGCTGCATTTCGCACTGGTCGTCGACAGTCAGGAGTCGCTCGTGCGGATGCACGAGCACCTGCAGGCCGAGGGCGTCACGATCGAGGCCATGTTCGACCACGGCATGACCCGGAGCCTGTACGTCAAGGATCCCGATGGCAACGCGATCGAGATCTATTGCGAGGTACCGGAGTACGACTGGCGGACGAACGACGACTTCGTCGGCTTTCTCAAGCCGATCGACGTCGAGGCGCTCATTCCCTGATGTCGGCACCGAATCCGAGAACTCAGAGTGAGCTCCTCCCGGTGCTTGCTTTCACACCCACCCGGTGTTGTCGCCGGGAAGTCAGAACTAGAGGTTGCAATGAAGCTCCTGGCACATGATGTCGACAGCCACGAAATGATTCCCGGTCACCTGCTCGGGGATGTTTTCGGCCAGCCGGGTCGAATTATGGGAAATCTCTTCGATGTCGCGGACCGGCTCCGTCCCGACCCGAGTCCGACCAATATGCACCAGCCGAACGTGGCCGGGGACACGGTGCCGATCGACTCGAAGGCGGTGTGGGAGATCAAGGGGCCGACGGCTCCGAGCGCGATCGACCTCGGGCGCCGGGTAGAGGTCCTCGACGTCATGGGGGTCGATCGTCAGCTGGTCTTCCCGACCACGGCGATCGGCGCGATGATGGTCGGCGGCATGGACGACCTCGGCTTCGAACTGCGCTGGGGCGGTGACGAATCCGTGTTCGAGGGGATGTCGAGGCCGGACTTCGCCAAGAGCTTCCTGCGCGCGTACAACGACTGGGTCATCGACAACGCGGTCCTGGCCGATGGTCGAATCCGGCTCGTCGGGATCGTCCCGACCAGCCCGGATGTCAGCGAGATGATCGACACGGCGAAGCGGCTGGTCGACGCCGGTGTTCGCGCGGTGTACCTGCAGGCCGACGAGCCGCCGGGCGGGGTCTCGCCGGCGCATTCGGCACTCGACCCGCTGTGGGGGCTTTTCGAGGCCGCGAATGTCGCGGTCACGCTGCACATCGGTACCGAGTTCGCCTTCCTCGATCCGCGGTGGACCGTCGCCGAGACCTTCCAGGATCTGTTCCAGTCGCCGGAAATCCCGAACGCCAATATTCAGCTCTTCTCGACCGTGCACACGGCAATCGACAATTATCTGTCGGCGTTGGTGCTCGGGGGAGTGTTCGAGCGATTCCCGCGGCTGCGAGTCGGCCTCCTGGAGGTCGGTGCCTATTGGGTCGGGCCGGCCGCTCGGCGAATGGATATGTACATCGGGGTATTCCCCGGTGCGGCCGCTGCGAAATTCCCGCTGAAGCCGTCGGAATACATCGCCCGAAACGTGCGGGTGTCACCGTTCAATTTCGAGCCCGTCGACCGCTACTTCCAGGATGATCCGAATCTGGCCGACGTGTACTGCTATTCGACCGACTATCCGCACGTCGAGGGCACGAAGGACTCGATGAGCAAGATGCTCGCGAAGGTCGAACCGCTCGGCGAGGAAATCACCACGAAGTTCTTCCGCTCGAATGCAGAGTGGCTCTTGCCGTAATCGACGCCCGACGAGGCCACCGTCCGGTACTTCGGTCCTGGGCGGTGGCTCGTCGGTGCGGCCCTGTCAGCCACCTGACGAATGTCCGCGCACCGAACAGAAAGTTCTCCATGCCGCACACCGCTGCAACCCGCTACCTCACTGCCCTTGCCGAGCAAGGCATCGAGTGGTTCTTCGTCAACGCGGGGACCGACTTCGCGCCGATCGTCGAGGCCTACGCCGACAACAAGCAGGAGGGTGGCCCGACACTGCCGATCCCCGTCCTGTGTGCCCACGAGAACCTCGCCGGGGGCATGGCGCACGGCGCCGCGCTGGTGACGGGACGGCCGCAGGCGCTGATGCTGCACGTCAATGTCGGCACGGGTAACGCTGTCTGCTCGGTCGCCAACGCCGCGCGTGACCGGGTCCCGTTGCTCGTCACCGCCGGTCGCTCGCCGATCCTCGAGTTCGGCGCCACCGGTGCGCGTGACCTGCCGATCCACTGGTCGCAGGAGATGTTCGACCAGGCGAGCATGGTGCGCGAGTTCGTCAAATGGGACTACGAGTTGCGTGATCCGCGTCAGGTCGAGGCCGTCGTCGACCGCGCACTGAGCGTCGCCACAGCCCACCCGCGTGGTCCCGTGTACCTCTCGCTTCCGCGTGAGGTACTCGCCGAGACGGCCGACGAACCTGTGCGGGCACAGCCGCGCACGCCGGTTCCGACCGCATTGCAGCCCGACCCCGCCGCGATCGACGCGCTCGCCGACCGGCTCGCCGCGGCCGAGTTCCCCGTCATCGTGGCCGCCGCGGCAGGCGCCGAGACCGAGTCCGTCGGCCTGCTCGCCGAGTGCTGCACCCGGTTCGCGCTCGGGGTCGCCGACCCGTGGGCTCGCTACCTGAACATTCCTTCCGATCATCCACACCGCGTCGGCTCCGACGTGGCGGCCGTCCTCGAACGGGCCGATGTCGTGGTGTTCGTCGAGTGCGATGTCCCGTGGATCCAGGCGCGCACCGCGCCGTCGGCGGACTGCTTCGTCGCCCAGGTGGGCGTCGACCCGCTGTTCACCACCTACCCGATGCGGTCGCACCGCTCGGACCTCAACATCAGCGCCACGCCGACCGCGTTCCTCACCCGGTTGATCGAGGCACTCGAGGTGCGCGCCGACCGCATCGATCAGGGTCGGGCCGAACAGATTCGTGCGCTGGCCGCGGCCGGCCGGGCCGCCGTCGGCGAACTGCGCGACACCGAGCTCGCCCGTGGCGACGAGGACGTGATCACCACGGCGGCGATCTCCGCCGTTCTGGGCGACCTGCTCGACGACGACGACATCGTGTTCAACGAGTACGTGTCCTACCCCGACCTGCTGGGCCGCACGGAGCCCGGCACGTACTACTTCCTGCCCGCGTCGGGAGGTCTCGGATGGGGCTTGCCCGCGGCACTCGGTGCCAAGTACGCCGCGCGGGACCGCACCGTCGTCGCCACCCTCGGCGACGGCGCCTACATGTTCGCCAACCCTGCGGCGTGCCACCACGCGGCCGCCAAACACGACCTGCCGGTGTTGACCATCGTGGCCAACAACAGCAACTGGACCGCGGTCGACATGGCGACGTACCTCGTCTACCCGGACGGCACGGCGGCCACCACCGGCGAGGACCGCTTCTCCAACCTCGCCCCCTCGCCGGACCTGGCGGCCTACTGCGTCGCCTCGGGCGGCCATGGCGCGACGGTCCACCACCGCAGCGAGCTCGAGGGCGCGATCAAGGAGGCGCTGCGCGTAGTGCGTGACGAGGGACGTCAGGCGCTGCTCGACATCCGCTGCAAATGACCCGTCGTCACCACTGCTGATCGTTTCACCTGATGGAGATCTGATGCGATACAACCACGCCGAGCTTTTCGCCGGCGTCGCCGCGGCGAAACCCGAGCACGACTGCATCGTGTTCCGGGACCGGCGGCTGACCTACCGCGACGTGTCGGCGCGAGTCAACCGGCTGGCGAATCTCCTGCTGTCGCAGGGGATCACGATCTACCAGCCGCGCTCCGACCTGCATCCGTGGGAGTCGGGCCAGGACCATGTCGCGCTGTATCTGTACAACGGCAACGAGTACCTGGAGGGGATGCTGGGCGCCGCGGCCGCCCGGGCGGCGTCGTTGAACGTCAACTACCGATACGTCGAAGCCGAACTCGCCTACCTGCTCGACGACTCCGCGCCGCGCGCGATCATCTACCACGCCCGTTTCGCTCCGACGCTGGCGGCGGTCCTCGACTCGCTGCGCGCGAAGCCGACGCTGCTGCTCCAGGTGGCGGACGAATCCGGCAACCCGCTGCTCCCCGGCGCTCTCGACTACGAGCAGGCCCTCGCGGCCTCCTCCGCCGATGCTCCCGAGACGACACCGGACCCCGACGACCTCTACATGGTCTACACGGGTGGTACCACCGGGATGCCGAAGGGCACGCTGTGGGCTCAGGCGGAGATCCTGGAGAGCGCCCTGGCGGCTTTTCTGCCGGCAGGCATCTTCGACGTCGCGTCGCTCACCGAGGGCATCGCTCTGGCCGTGTCCGGTGATCGGCGAGTCGTGCTGCCGCTGCCTCCACTCATGCATGCCGCAGCCCAGTGGCTCGCCCTGGCCGGTGTATTGACCGGCGGCACCGTCGTATTCCCCGATGTCGTGGACCGGCTCGACGCCGCCTCGGTCTGGGAGGTGATCGACCGCGAGGGCGTGCAGCTGATGAACCTCGTCGGCAACTCGTTCGCGACGCCGCTGTGCGACGAGTTCGAGCGGGGCGGCTACCACGGGCGTTCCCTGCAGCTGATCGGTACCGGCGGCGCCGTCGCGAGCGCATCGGTCAAGGACCGCATCCTGGCACTGCTTCCACACATCGCCATCGCCGACGTCGCCGGTTCCTCGGAGACCGGCTCACAGTTGTCGAACCTGAGTACCAGTGCTGCACCGGCTACTTCCGGTGTCTTCACCGCGGCGCGGGGTACCTGCGTAGTGGACGACGACGGTCGCCGGATCCTCGAACCGGGCGATACCGAAACCGGATGGCTGGGCCGGCACAGCACCATACCGTTCGGGTACCTCGGCGACCGCGCCAAGACCGAGCGCACGTTCCCGATCATCGAAGGCCGCCGCGTGGCGTTGCCCGGCGACCGGGCGCGACTGCGGGCCGACGGCAGCATCGAGCTCCTCGGTCGCGACTCGGTGACGATCAACTCCGGCGGCGAGAAGATCTTCGCCGAGGAGGTCGAGGAGGCGTTGATCGCCCATCCCGCCGTTCGCGATGTGATCGTCGTCGGTAGGCCGAGCGAGCGATGGGGCAGCGAGATCGTCGCGGTCGTACAGCTACTACCCGGACACGACCCCACCGACCGGGAGCTGCTGGCCGAGGCCGAGCAACGGCTCGCCCGGTACAAGCTGCCGAAAGCCATCGTCCGCGTGGACGTGGTGGTCCGGAGCCCCGCGGGAAAGGCCGACTACCGATGGGGCCGCGATATCGCCGCCCAGAATTCGCCCGCACAGAAGGAACCGAGCAGATGACCATGACCACAGCACCGATCGTCGACGTGGCGCCCGAGGAATTGCAGCGTCTCCTCGACGCCCAGCGAGCCGCCCAGGCTCTGGATCCGATTCCGGACGCCCCGACCCGGCGTGATCGTATCGACCGTTTCGTCGCGGCCGTTCTCGAGCACGGCGACGAGCTCGCCGCGGCTCTCGACGCCGACTTCGGCAGTCGGCCCCCCACTATTTCGATGGAACTCGACATCCTCGGTGGGTTGGAGACAATCGCCTTCGCCCGGGCACAACTCGAGACTTGGATGGCGCCGACCGAAGTGCCGGCGGCCATGGGCGGTGCGATCCCGGCCTATGTCCAGAATCGTCCCAAGGGAGTGGTCGGAGTCATCGGCCCGTGGAACTTCCCTGTCGCGCTTGTGCTCGTGCCCGCCGTCGAAGCACTCGCCGCGGGGAATCGGGTCATGATCAAGTTCTCCGATATGGCGCCGAGGACCGGCGCTGTCTTCGCTCGCGCGGTGGCCTCGCGGATGAGTCCCGAAGAGGTCGTCGTCGTCAATGGTGGATTGGCCACTGCCACTGCGTTTTCCGACCTGCGGTTCGACCACCTCTTCTTCACCGGCTCACCGAAGGTGGGACGACTGGTCGCGACCGCCGCCGGACGGAATCTGGTTCCGGTGACGCTCGAGCTCGGCGGTAAGAACCCTGCCGTCGTGGCGCCGGACGCCGATGTCGCCGAGGCCGCGAAACGGCTCGCCGCCGCTCGGCACATCAACAACGGCCAGGTGTGCCTGTCGCCCGACTATGCCTTTGTCCCCGAATCGGGGCGGGACACGTTCGTCGAGTCCTATCGGAATGCCGTGCTCGCGCACTTCCCGACCTTCATCGACAACCCTGATGTCGTGTCGATCGTCAACGACGCGAACTACGCGCGGGTCACCGGGCTCGTCGAGGACGCCAAGTCGAAGGGCGCGGTGGAGGTCGTGATCGTGCCGGAGTCGGAGCGGAACCGGGTGCCCGATGCGCAGGTTCGGCGCATCCCGCCCACGCTGCTGCTCGACACCCCGGCCGACGCCGAGATCAACGCCGAGGAGATCTTCGGGCCCGTGCTGGTGGTGCACACCTACCGCGACGTAGACGAAGCCATCTCCTTCGTCGCCGCAGGCGAACATCCACTGTCGTCCTACTGGTACGGCGCCGACACCAGCGACTTCCAGCGGTTCTTGGTGAACACCACGTCAGGTGCGGTGTCGCGCAACGACTTCGGTCTGGCATACGGCAACCACGTCGCGCCCTTCGGCGGGGTCGGGATGAGCGGTTCGGGTGCCTACCACGGTATGGCCGGATTCGATACGTTTTCCCACCAGCGTGTGATCGCCCAGAGCGACCTGCCGATCGGCTTGGCCGCTGCGCTTGTTCCCCCGTTGACACCCGAGCGCGTCGCCGGCGTCGCCGCAGCGGCCGCTGCGGCGACCGCCGATATCACGGCGCGGTTGCATCGTCCGGACGAGCGGAGCTGACGATGAGCGAGTTCGAAACCATCCGCTACGAACGGCCTGCCGAGAAGGTCGCTCGGATCGTGCTCGACCGCGCCGAAGCGCGCAACGCGCAGAGCATGCGGATGCTCTATGAGCTCAACGACGCCTTCGACCTTGCGGCGCAGGACGATTCGATCAGTGTGATCATCCTCGCCGCGAACGGACCACACTTCTCCGCCGGACACGACCTGCGCGACAGCGAGGCCTTGCAGATCGTGACCGATCACCGGCGGGTCGGCACGTGGTGCGGTTTCGGTTGCGCCGGTGCCGAATCGCAGATGGCGGTCGAGAAGGAGATGTACCTGGGACTGTCCGAGCGGTGGCGCAACCTCCCGAAACCGACCATCGCCGCCGCTCAGGGCAAGGTCATCGCCGGTGGCCTCATGCTCGTGTGGCCGTGCGATCTGATCGTGGCGGCCGACGACGCGCTGTTTCAGGACAACACCGTGTCGATGGGTGTGTCCGGTGTGGAGCTCTTCCAGCATCCGTTCGAGGTGGGTGTCCGGAAGGCGAAGGAGATGTTGTTCACCTCCGACTTCCTCACGGCCGCCGAAGTGCATCGGCTCGGCATGGTGAACCACGTCGTACCTCTGGCCGAGCTGGAGTCGTTCACGCTGCAGCTGGCCTCGCGCATCGCCGAGAAGCCGCTGTTCGCACTCAGACTCGCGAAGGAGGCCGTCAACGTCGCCCAGGACAACCAGGGCCGCGCCAACGCTCTGCAGACCTCCTTCGCTTACCACCAGCTGTGCCACAGCCACAACCAGCAGGTGCACGGCACGCTGATCGATCCGGGGTTCATGCAGCGGACGTTCGGGGCAAAGGCGGGAGCGGGGGCGGGGTCATGATCCGGCGCTCCGGATTCCACCTCGATTGATCTACAGTCCCACCGCTCGAGAGGCCGAGATGACCAACGTTGTGCTCATCGATGCGGGCCGATCGGGAGTCGTTCCGGATGACCCCGACCTGCCCGAAACGCCCACCACGCTCGCCGAGGACGTGATCGCGGCGCTGCTACGCAGAAGCTGCCTCGACCGATCGGAGCTGACCGAGCTGTTTCTCGCCGACCCCCGCTGCCTGTCGACCGGCTGCTCGGTCGGGCAGGCCGGTTGGGTCGTCGACCCACCGCCGCTCGGTCTGACCACCACGGCGGGCGCGAGCAGTTCGCTGAGCATGGCGCAAGCGATACGAACGATCGAGAAGTACCCGGACGCCGTCGTCGTCGTCGCGGCGGCCGACTTCGGAATGAGTACGTCGTGGCTCGGCGGCGGTGCCGCCGAGCTGTACCGACAGCAGCACATGGCCCGAGTTGCCGCGGCCTGGTGGGGTATCGCTCCCGATGAGATGGCCGGCTGGGCCCGCTCGTCCTATTCGCGGTCCGCGGAGTGCGCTGCGGCCGGGGACTTCGTGGCCGAGATCGTGTGTACCACACCCGGTTACCTCGCCGACTGCTTCCACAAGCCGGAGGCAGGTGATTCGTTCAGAGGCGGGACGGGTGACAGCACGACGTCCGGGCAGGGCCTCATCGACGACGGATCGGCGGTCACCGCCCGCCCGGCCCGTGGTGCGAGCGCGATGCTGCTCACCAGCGAGCCGAACGCGATCAGGCTGGGGCTGCGTGTCCGGGCCCGCCTGCATGCCACCGGTGCGATCCGGTCGACCACCGAGTTCGGCATCGCCCCACTCGGTTCGCACGCTGTCGATCAACTCCTTGCTCCCGGCGGTTTCTACGTCGGCGGTCTCGACCAGCTCGAGGTTCCGGAACAGTACGCCGTCACGCCGGTGGCCTGGATCAAGGAAACCGGAATGTGTGAGTACCTCGTGAACCCGCGCGGAGGGGACCTCGCGTTCGGCTACCTGCCCAGGTCCGGCCATCTGCGGTCGCTGGTCACGATGCTGAATTCGCTGGAAGACACCGGTGGCAGGGCCGGGGCCCTCGTGGCCTCCGACGCCCGCCGAACCACCGCCTTCGTCCTCACCGTCGCTGACTGAACCCGGCGGTGCGCGAAATATCGAACAGCTGGACGAGAGGAAAGATCAATTGTGAGTAACGAGGCCTACATCTACGAGGCGATCCGCACGCCTCGGGGAAAGAACAAGGGCGGAGCGCTCCACGGGACGAAACCCGTCGACCTGGTGGTCGGCCTGATCAGAGAATTGACCGCCCGCCACCCCGGGCTCGATCCCGCCGCTATCGATGACGTCGTCCTCGGCGTCGTCTCGCCGGTGGGAGACCAGGGTGGCGACATCGCCCGTGCCGCCACTATCGGTGCGGGCCTGCCGGACACCGTCGCCGGGGTGCAATTGAACCGGTTCTGCTCCTCCGGGCTCGAGTCGGTCAACCAGGCTGCGGCGCGGGTGCGTTCGGGCTGGGAATCGCTGATCATCGCCGGCGGTGTCGAGTCGATGTCGCGGGTGCCGATGGGATCCGACGGCGGCCCGATCTACAACGATCCGGCCCTGACCTACGACGCCTCGACCGTGCCTCAGGGCATCGGCGCCGACCTGATCGCGACCATGGAGGGCTTCTCGCGCGAAGACGTCGACGGTTTCGCCGTGCGGTCGCAGGACCGCGCCGAGACCGCGTGGTCCGGCGGATTCTTCGCGAAATCCGTTGTGCCGGTGCGTGACATCAACGGTGTGACGATCCTCGACCACGACGAGCATCGCCGTCCAGGGAGCACTGTCGAGTCCCTCGGCAAGCTCCGGCCAGCGTTCGAGGGCATCGGCGAACGAAATGGGTTCGACGCCGTGGCGCTGCAGAAATACCACTGGGTCGACAAGATCGACCATGTGCACACCGGCGGGAACTCCTCCGGCATCGTCGACGGCGCCGCGCTGGTGCTGATCGGGAACGAGCAGGTCGGCAAAGACCTCGGACTGACGCCACGCGCCCGCGTGACGGCCGCCGCCATCACCGGATCGGATCCGACGATCATGCTGACCGGACCCACGCCGGCCACCCGCCAGGTCCTCGACCTGGCTGGGCTGACCATCGACGACATCGACCTCTTCGAGCTCAACGAGGCCTTCGCATCGGTCGTCATGAAATGGATGAAGGATCTGAACCTGCCGGCCGAGAAGGTCAACGTCAACGGTGGTGCGATCGCGATGGGGCACCCACTGGGCGCCACCGGCGCGATGATCCTCGGCACCATGGTGGACGAGCTGGAACGGCGACAGGCCCGGCGCGCACTGGTGTCGCTGTGTGTGGGCGGCGGCATGGGTATCGCCACGATCATCGAGCGGGTGTGAGGACATGACCGACACGATTCGCTGGGAGCAGGACGCCGACGGCATCGTCGTGCTGATCCTGGACGACCCCAATCAACCCGTCAACACGATGAACGCCGACTTCCAGGAGTCCTTGGCACAGGTCGTGGACCGGCTGGAAGCCGAGCGGGAATCGATCACCGGCGTGGTGATCACCTCGGCGAAGCGCTCGTTCTTCGCAGGTGGCGATCTGCGGGACCTGATCCGGGCCACACCGGAGCACACCGAGCACGTCACCGAATCCACCACCGCCATGAACGCACGGCTGCGCCGCCTCGAGACACTGGGCAAACCGGTCGTGGCGGCTATCAACGGTCTCGCGCTGGGCGGCGGCCTCGAGATCGCGCTCGCGACGCATCACCGCATCGCGGCGGACATCGATGATGTCGTCATCGGATTGCCCGAGGTCACCTTCGGTCTGATGCCCGGTGCGGGCGGAGTCGTCCGCACCACGCGGCTGCTCGGAGTCCAGAGCGCACTCGGCAACGTTCTGCTGCACGGTCAGCGACACGGCCCCGGCCGGGCCAAAGACCTCGGACTCGTCGACGAGTTGGTGTCCTCGGTGGACGAACTGCTGCCGAAGGCCAAGGCGTGGATCGAAGCCAACCCCGGTGCCGTCCAGCCCTGGGACGCCGAAGGCTACTGGATGCCCGGTGGCTCGCCTGCGGACCCGGCCTTCGCGGCGAACTTGCAGGCGTTCGCAGGCAACCTGCGCAAACAGGTCAAGGGTGCGCCGATGCCCGCTCCGCGGGCGATCCTGGCCGCCGCGATCGAGGGCGCGCAGGTGGACTTCGACACCGCGGCGCTGATCGAGACCCGCTACTTCGTCAGCATCGTGATCGGTCAGGTCGCGAAGAACATGACCAAGGCGTTCTATTTCGATCTGCGGCGGATCGCTGCGGGCGGTTCACGTCCCGATGGCATCGAGAAGTACACCGCGCGCAAGGTCGGTGTACTCGGTGCCGGGATGATGGGCGCGGCCATCGCCTATGTGACGGCGAAGGCAGGCATCGACGTGGTGCTCAAAGATGTGTCCAAGGAGAAGGCCGAACGGGGCAAGGGCTATGCGGTCAGGCTCGAGCACAAGGCGCTTGCCCGGAGCAAGACAACACAGGAGACGTCGGACGCGGTGCTCGCGCGGATCGAGCCGACGGCCGACCCGGCGGACCTCGCCGGCGTGGACTTCGTGATCGAGGCCGTTTTCGAAAGTCCGGAACTCAAGCACAAGGTGTTCGGCGAGATCGAGAACATCGTCGACCCGGATGCCGTTCTGGGTTCGAACACCTCCACGCTGCCGATCACCGATCTCGCCGAGGGTGTGCAGCGGCCGGAAGACTTCATCGGCATCCACTTCTTCTCACCGGTGGACAAGATGTCACTCGTGGAGATCATCCGCGGCGAGAAGACATCCGACGCGACCCTCGCGAAGGCCTTCGACTACGTCCTGCGGATCGGGAAGACACCGATCGTCGTCAACGACAGTCGTGGCTTCTTCACCTCGCGCGTGATCGGCACGTTCGTCAACGAGGCGATGGCGGCCGTCGGCGAAGGTATCGAGCCCGCGTCGATCGAACAGGCAGGCGCGCAGGCCGGTTATCCCGCTCCGCCGCTGCAGTTGATGGACGAGCTGACCTTGACGCTGCCGCGCAAGGTCCGCCAGGAGACCCGTGCCGCGGTCGAGGCCGCGGGTGGACAGTGGACGCCGCACAGTTCCGAAGCTGTCATCGACCGCATGATCGACGAGTTCGGCCGCTCGGGCCGTTCCACCGGTGCCGGCTTCTACGAGTATGTCGACGGTAAACGCACCCGTATCTGGCCCGGCCTGCGTGCGGCGTTCGACAGTGGTAGCACCCAGATCCCGCTCGAGGACCTGCGCGACCGCATGCTGTTCGCCGAGGCACTCGAGACTGTCAAGTGTCTCGACGAGGGAGTGCTGAACTCCGTGGCGGACGCCAACATCGGCTCGCTGCTCGGGATCGGCTTCCCCGCCTGGACCGGCGGGGTCATCCAGTACATCAATCAATTCGACGGCGGTGTACCGGGTTTCGTGGCGCGGGCCCGAGAACTGGCCGAACGCTACGGTGACCACTTTCTGCCGCCGAAGTCGTTGGTGGAGAAGGCGGAAAAGGGTGAGATCTACGAGTAGGACTACGCGGTGATCATTTCCGCGTTCATCTGGTCCTTCCTCGGCAACCAGAGTCGGCGGGTCGGCATCGACCCGCCGGCGCCCGACGAAGGCGACGCGGCGCAACCGAATTCAGGGCGGCACCGCTGCTCGCGATCCGAAGCCGAGCCGAGCGACCCGGAGCGATAGATCGCTCGCGACACAGGATACGGAGGCATCCAGGTGGGCCACTACAAGAGCAATGTTCGTGACCTCGAATTCAACCTGTTCGAGGTGCTCGCGATCGACGGCGTTCTCGACTCCGGCGAGTTCGGCGACCTGGATGCCCCCACGATCCGTGCGATGCTGGCCGAATCGGCGCGGCTGGCCGAAGGTCCGCTCGCGGAGTCGTTCGCCGACGCGGACCGCAATCCGCCGACGTTCGACGCGGCCACGCACGCGGTCTCGCTGCCCGAGTCGTTCATCCGATCGACACTGGCCTGGCAGAAGGCGGGCTGGCACAAAGTCGGGCTGAAAGAAGAAGTCGGTGGCACGGTGGCACCGTCGGTGGTCAAATGGGCGATCTGGGAACTGTCCCTCGGGGCCCAGCCGGCGGCGTTCGTGTACACCAGCGGGCCGCAGAACGCCGAGATCCTGCACGACCTCGGCAATGCTGCCCAGCAGCGGTGGGCCCAGATCGCTGCCACGCGTGAATGGGGCGGGACCATGGTGATGACCGAATCGGACGCCGGTTCGGATGTGGGTGCGTGCCGCACCACCGCGGTCCGGCAGGGCGACGGCAGCTGGCATCTCGAAGGTGTCAAACGATTCATCACCGGCGGTGACTCCGACTTGTCGGAGAACATCCTGCATCTGGTTCTGGCGCGGCCCGCGGGTGCCGGACCGGGGACGAAAGGTCTGTCGCTGTTCGTCGTGCCGAAGTTCCACTTCGACACCGGCACCGGTGGATTGGGCACCCGCAACGGCGTTTTCGTGACCGGCCTGGAGACCAAGATGGGACTCAAGGCCTCGGCGACCTGTGAGCTGACCTTCGGTGGGCACGGCGTTCCCGCGGTCGGCTGGCTCGTAGGTGACTCGCACAGCGGGATAGCGCAGATGTTCGCGGTCATCGAGTACGCCCGGATGATGGTCGGCACCAAGGCGATCGCCACGTTGTCGACCGGTTATCTCAACGCGCTCGCGTATGCGAAAACCCGGGTGCAGGGCAGTGATGCGACCAGAACGGCGGACAAGCAAGCGCCGCGGGTGACGATCATTCGCCATCCTGATGTGCGTCGGGGACTGATGGTGCAGAAGGCATACAGCGAGGGCATGCGCGCGCTGTATCTGTATGTGGCTGCGCACCAGGACGCCGGGATCGCGAGGGCGGTGTCGGGTGCCGATGCCGAATTGGCCTTCCACATCAACCATCTGCTGCTGCCCGTCGTCAAAGGCGTCGGATCCGAACGCGCCTATCAGTGCCTGACCGAATCCCTGCAAACCTTCGGCGGGTCCGGCTACCTGCAGGACTATCCGATCGAGCAGTATGTGCGCGACATCAAGATCGACTCGATCTATGAAGGCACCACCGCCGTTCAGGCGCAGGACTTCTTCTTCCGCAAGATCGTGCGAGACCGCAGTGGAGCATTCGCCCATGTGATCGGTCAGATCGCGGAGTTCGTCGAAAGCAGTTGTGGTGGTGTACGTCTGGCGTCCGATCGCGCCTACCTCGCTACCGCGCTCGAGGACATCGAGGCCATGACCGCGACCCTCCTGGGCGTCGTGTCGGCCGCGCACCGAGAGCCTGCCGAGCTGTATCGCATCGGGCTGGTATCGGTACGGTTTCTGCTCGCCTTCGGCGACCTGTTGATCGGCTGGCTGCTGATGCGCCAGGCCGCCGTCGCGCTCGCCGCGATCGACACAGCGGGTAGCACCGCGTTCTACGAGGGAAAGGTCGCGGCGGCAGCCTTCTTCGCCAGGAACATGCTCCCTCGACTCAGCACGGTGCGCACCGTCATCGCCGACGTCGACCTCGGCGTGATGACTCTCGACGAGTCGGCGTTCTGACGCCGAGGCATCTGGCACAGCCGGTGCCGGGAGCGGGCCGGTGTCCAGTTCGCGGCGGTGCGTTGGACAGCGGCCCGCAGGTCAACTCACCCCTCGGGGTGCAGTGCGCGGCGAAGTGCGGCGTGCTGCTCTGCGATGATTCGCTCGACCACCTTGACACCGCGAACAGCGGTCGCGCCGTGGAATACTCCGGGATAGAGGCGCAGCTCGGTGCTCACGTCCGCTTGTGCGAGGCGGCGGGCGTACTCGATGCCCTCGTCCCGCAGCGGGTCGTATTGGCCTACTTCGATATACGCCGCCGGGAGCGCGGACAGATCAGTCGCGGTGGCGGGTGCGGCATATCGAGTCCAGTCCTCGCCGTCGACCAGTGTTCCGCCTGCTGTGTAGTGCTTCCAGGCGTTGACGGCTGCGGCCCGGGCCAGCATCGGGGTGTCCGTGAGTGTCGTCATGGATTCCGTCTCGCCGCGGTGGTCCACGGCGGGGATTCCGAGCCACTGCAGCCGCAGCGAAGGGCCACCGCGATCCCGGTTCAGCAAGGCGACGGCGGCGGCCAGTCCACCTCCGGCGCTCTCCCCCCCGATGGCCAGCCAGTCGGGGTCGATGCGGAGTTCTTCCGCGTTGTCCACAGTCCAGAGCAGCGCGGCGTAGCAGTCGCGCAGGCCGGCGGGAAACGGGTTCTCGGGCGCGAGTCGGTAGTCCACCGACACCACGACCGCGTCCACCGCGGCGGTCAGTTCGGTCAACGCGGAGTCGTAGTCCGCCGGCTCGCCCGTGACATATCCGCCGCCGTGGAAGTAGACCAGTGCGGGCAGTGAGCTGACCTGTGCGGTGGGGGAATACACGCGCACATTCACCGCGGGTCGGTCAGTGTCGCCGGGCACCGTGTAGTTCCGAATCAGAATTGTGTCGGGAAGGTCCCGCGCGATCGAGCGAGTCATCTCCTTCACCATGGCTCGCGTTGCCACCGGGTCGGCGAAATCGAACGTCGGCAGGGCCGGTACCCACGGCACCAATTCCGGGTCGATAGCTAGGCTCACGCTTCCTCCTTGAATATGTGCGCCACCTACTGTGGTCTGTCTCTGAATTCTCGACGTGGGAGTCGCGATCCACATCCGCCAGTTGGCGGGCAAGAAGTGGCAACAGGGCAACGGTTGGCGGGTACTGGACCTGCGGGCAAGCGCAGATACTCGTTGAAAGCGCTTGGACCACAACAAAGGAGAACGATGAAGGCCGCTGTGTTCTACGGCAAGGAAGACCTCCGCGTCGAGGAGGTGCCGGAATCCAGCCCTGGTCCCGGTCAGGTGAAGTTGCGTAACGCGTTCGCCGGCATCTGTGGCTCCGACCTCCATTTCTATTTCTTCCCGGAAGCCATTCCGTGGGATATGAACGAGCCGCATCCGCTGACCGGTGCCAAGTTGCCCCAGATCCTCGGCCACGAGTTCGCGGGGACCGTCGTCGAGGTCGGCGAGGGCGTGACGGATGTGCAGGTCGGCGACCGTGCCGCGGTGTTCCCGCTGGTCGCTTCCTGTGGTGAGTGTGTGGCGTGCCGTAAGGGTTTGCGTTTCTCCTGCAAGATGATGGGCGCGCTCGGTGCCAACGCGCCCGGCGGTGGCCTGTCGGAGTTCACCACAGTGAACGCCTCGTCGTTGCACCTGTTGCCCGAGAATGTGGACCTGCGGATGGGCGCGCTCGTCGAGCCGATGGCGGTCGGCTGGCACGCGGTCGCCCGCAGTGGCGTCGAGGCGGGCGGTACGGCACTCATCGCCGGCGCGGGGCCGATCGGTATCGGTACGTGGTTCGCGTTCAAAGCGCTGGGTGTGGAGAAGGTGCTCATTTCCGAGCCGAGCGCGGATCGTCGGGCGATCGTCGCCGCGCTGGGTGCCACGGTCGTGGATCCGGTGAACGAGGACCTCGCCGCCGTGATCAGCGAGTTCACCGATGGTGCCGGCGTGGATGTCGCGGTGGATGCGGCGGGAGCCGGTACTGCGATCACCTCGGCCTTGATGAGCCTCGTCGCCGGTGGCCGCGTTGTCGTCGCCGCGCTGCACGAGCACCCGATGCAATTCCATCCCACCTTGCTCTCGATGGGGGAGGGCGAGATGGTGGGAGCGGTCGGCTATGAGCCGGAGGAATTCGACGCGGTTATCGCCGGTATGGCCGACGGCCTCTACGACACCACCGGCTGGGTGGAGGAGATCCCGCTGACCGGCATCGTCGACGCTCTCCACAAGCTGCGCAACGGTATCGGCGCGAAGATCCTCATCCGCACGGACTGACCACCGAGGGACGACCACTACGAATGAGACAGGAGCGCACTATGGTTCGGCCCTCAGGGGAACCACCGGTCGTTGCGGGTGGGCGCGCGTCATGAACACCGCCTCTGAAGGTAGGGCCACGGCGTGCGCTTCCCGGTAGAACTTCCGACCGCGACAGCGCAGGGAGTGCGGCGGTCGTGGGTCCGGCGGCACGGTTCCGGAATACGGACACGAGTGTTGGCGATCGCGCTCATTCCCTGTGCGGCACTACTTTTCACTGGGACGATCACGGTCGCCGTTCTCGTCAAAGACGCGCGAGCGGCTTCCCAGTGGTCGAAACTGCTCAATGACGCGGTCGATCCGTTCGTCGCGTTCGCGGTCGCGGTCCAGGGCGAGCGATCACTGAGCCTCGCTACGCTGAACGGCGACTCGATGTCGACGGCCGGATTGACGGCGCAGCGAACCAAGACAGATGCCGCGCTCGCGGAGATCGGCCGGCGGGCGCCGGAATTGCAGCGACTGGCGCCGGTCGGGGTGGACAGCTCCACCCCGGACATCGCCGAACTAGCCGCGAGCACATCGAGTATCAGACAGGCTGTGGATCTCGGACACACCGATTCTCGCTCAGTCGACGATTTCTACCGGCGACTCACCGGCATCCTCGCCACCGGCCTCGAAGGGCTGGCGAGGGCCGTACCGGATCCATTGACCGCCGCGGAGGAGATCACCGCGGCGGATCTGATCCAAATGGCGGAACTGCATTCCCGCGCGTTTGCCCTCGCTGCCGCAGGCACAGTACGTGGGGAATCGCTCTCTGCCGAGGAACGCCGTGTCGTCGCACAGCTCGTCGGCGGGTATCGACACCAGCTCGAAGGTCTCACCGGACGGCTCACCGCCGACGGCCGGCAGCGACTGGCCCGGCTCGCCGACAGCCCCGAATGGAGAACTGCGACGGGATCGGAGGACCTGCTCGCCGAGCGCGGCACAATCGAGGTCCCTTACGCCGAGTGGCAAGCAGCCGAGCGGGTGGTGGACACCGAACTGATCGGCCTGTTCCGGGATCACGTGTATTTCGCCAACGCGCAGGCCGCGGAAGCCGCCGATCGGTCGATGAACCGACCGATTGCCGCGGGCATCGGTATCGCAGTGGTCGCGATCGGTGCCTTCGCCTTGGCGATGCGGATGGCCAATGGCCTGATCCGCCGGTTGCGTTCGCTGCGTTCGCGAAGTCTGGAGTTGGCCAATGAGACGTTGCCATCGATCGTGCAGCGGCTCCACGATGGCGAGGAAGTCGATGTCGAGGCCGAGACGACGATGCTGGACACGGGGCACGACGAAATAGGTCAGGTAGCCATGGCATTCGGAGCCGCGCAGCGGACAGCGATGGTCGCGGCCGCGGCAGAGGCGCGGACGCGGGACGGGTTCAACAAGGTCTTCCTGGACATCGCACATCGAAGCCAGGTTCTTGTTCGCCGTCAATTGGATGTGCTCGACGTCGCCGAGTCGAAACAGCAGGATTCGGAGCACCTCGAATTGCTCTTCCAGCTCGACCATCTGGCGACCCGGGCACGGCGCAACGCCGAAAACCTGCTCATCCTCGGCGGCGAACAGCCGGGGCGGCGATGGCGGCAACCCGTCGCGCTCGAACAGGTCGTGCGCAGTGCGGTATCGGAGACCAACGATCTCACCCGGGTGAGCGCGATTCGCCTCCCGGAGACGCACGTACTCGGGGGCGTGGTCGCCGACCTCATCCATCTGCTCGCAGAGCTGATCGACAACGCCACCTTCTTTTCCCCGCCCCAGTCTCTGGTCTCTGTGCACGGGAACCGAGTGGGCCGCGGTGTGGTCGTCGAGGTCGAGGATCAGGGCCTCGGAATCAGATTCGCCGAGCGCGAACGGCTCAACGAACTCCTCAGTGAGCCACCGGACTTCCAGCAGATGGCGCTGGCTGGACAGCGTCATCTCGGACTCTTCGTGGTCAGCCGACTGGCGAAGCGCCATGCCATTACCGTCAGTTTGCAGGACTCGGCCTATGGCGGTGTCAAAGCGATCATCTTGATTCCGACCGATCTGCTGGCGGTCGAGCCCGAAAACCACTCTGAAGAGCCGATTCTGATGCCGCGGACTCGCGCGCGCCACGCATCGGAGGCAGTATCGCGCGGCCACGATGTTGCGCAGCTGCCTCCGTGGCCGGGGGAGGCGTACGAGGAGCTCGTCGGTGCCGACACTGCGCAGTCGGATTCGGTGGCGATCGAATGGCCGGCACCGACCGTGCACAGGGCAAACAATGGCGCGCATCTGCGTGCCCCGCTGCCCAAGCGGCGGAAACAAACCCACCTCGCACCACAACTTCAGCTGGAGGACGAGCCACCCAGTGCGGCCGAAGTGCCTTCGGTAGAAAGCCGACGCCCCGCCGACGAGATCCGCCGCGCGATGTCGTCTTTCCAACACGGCACGTTCCAAGCACGCAACTCCGCGCCACCCCCAACCGATCAGTAACGGATGGTCCAGAAGAATGAACAACGACGTGACAATCCAGGGCAACAACACGCTGGATTGGATCCTCGACGGCTTGGTCGACCGGACGCCGGGTTCCGAGCACGCCTTGGTCCTTTCCGCCGACGGCCTGCCGCTCGCCCGCTCGCACACCCTCAGTCGTGAGGATGGCGAGCACCTGGCTGCGATGGCTTCCGCGCTGCACAGCCTGGCTCGTGGCGTAGGCAGTCGCTTCGACAAGGGCGCGCCCCGGCAGACCGTCGTCGAACTCGCCGCGGGCTATCTTCTGGTGACCGAGGCCGGACACGGTGCGTGTCTTGCTCTGCTCGCCGCGATCGAGGCCGATCTCGGTCTGATCGCCTATGAAATGAACGTCATCGTCGGGCAGGTCCGTGATCAATTGAGCGCCGCGCCACGCATCCCGTCACACACCATGCGCGTACACCCGACATCGTGAACGAGCGCGGTGGCCGAGAGTGGGAGTTCGCGGACGACCCGGGCGCACTGGTTCGGCCGTTTGCCGTGACCCGTGGCAGAGCTGGTCGGGATCTGCACACGCTCGACATTCTCACGCTGGTCGTCGCGGTGCGATCCGAGAGCGACTTGACCGGGCTCGACCGGGAGTATGCCGAGATCGTTCGACTGTCTCGCGGCAGACCGCTGTCCATCGCGGAGCTGGCGGCTCACCTGGACCTGCTGCTCGCGGCGGTAAAGGTACTGGTCAGCGACCTGATCCAATCCGGGCATGTCATCTTCCGATCACCGGCTCCGCCATCGAGTGGACCGGACCCGAAACTTCTCCAGGCGGTGCTCGATGGTATTCGCAGAATCTGATGTCGTCGCCCGATCCGAACTCAGCTCGCTCGATGCTGTCAAGATCCTGATCGCGGGCGGATTCGGTGTCGGCAAAACAACATTCGTCACAACGATCAGCGAGATCACTCCACTACGTACCGAGGAGCGGCTGTCTGCCCTCGGTGCCGTTGTCGACGATCTGACCGGCGTGGAAACCAAGACCACGACCACGGTGGCCTTGGATTTCGGCCGGGTCACGCTGAGTCAACACCTGGTGCTCTACCTGTTCGGAACACCAGGGCAGGACCGGTTCTGGTTCATGTGGAAGGAATTGTCGGTCGGTGCGCTGGGTGCGATCGTGCTGGCCGATACCCGACGTCTCGAAGACTCCTTCGGGGCGATCGACTACTTCGAGTCACGTGGTATCCCGTTCATCATCGCGGTCAACTGTTTCGATGGCGCCGATGTGTACAGCGATTTCGAAATCTGCGAAGCACTCGACATTTCGAGTGAGGTCGCCGTTGTGCTCTGCGACGTCCGCGATCGGGATTCAGCCAAGCAGGTCCTGATCCAGCTGATCGAACATCTCATGGCGCGATGATCTATATCGAATCCCTCTCGCGCGTAGTCGTGCAAGGCGCGTCGCCCTACGATTGTGAGTGCGGTGAGTGGCGGGTCGAGGGCGGCACTCGTCATCTCGATCTGGTCCAGTTGGCCTTACTGTCAGCGCTGCGCGAATTCTGCCGCGAACGTCTGACGGCCACAACGTGAACGCCACGCCGACAATGCTCCGTCGCGAAGCCCGCAGGCGACATGTCATCCTCGCCGCGAGCGAAGTCTTCGGCAATCGCGGCTATCACGGCACCAGCATGGATGAGATCTCGGTGCGGGCCGGATTCACCAAACCCATGCTGTACGAACTGTTCTCGGGGAAACTCGAGCTCTACTTGACGGTCTTGCAATCGCATATCGACGCGCTGGTACGCGGCGTGCGGCATGCGTTGGCCTCGGGCGACAATCACCAGCGGGTACACGCCGCGGTGCAGGCCATCTTCGACTTCGCCGACGAGGACCCGCCCGGCCTTCGGCTGATTTTCGAATCGGGCGTCAGCAACGAACCATCGGTCGAATTGCGGGTCAGAAACGCGATCGCCGAGTGCGTGGGATGCATTTCCGATGCCGTCATCGACGATTCCGGGCTCGATCCGCACCGAGCGCGCCTACTGGCGGTCGGTCTGGTCGGTGCCAGTCAGATGGCCGCGCGCGAATGGCTGGACTCGGGTCGGCCGATCACGAAGCGAGCGGCGGTCGAGACCACGGTCGGGTTGTGCTGGGACGGACTGGCGAGGGTGCCGCTGCATCCGGATGACTGACGCACCGAGGCACCCGCGGCGCTCAGTTCGAGTCGCCGATCGCCAGGAGTCGCGCGCCGATGGTGAGCAGTGCCGTATCGGCACCGGCGCGTGCGCGCAACGGTGACATGAGCGCGATGTCGTTCATCATCGTCTGTGCCGCTTGAACCCGGATGCGAGCGCTGGCCGTATCCCAGTCCGGATGCACCGTGCTGATCAGATGCACCCATTCCGCGACGTATTCGTGCTGCACGTTCGATGACATTGCGCCGCTTATAGGTTTCCCGGTCGAAGTCCGGTGCGTATCTGTTGTGCCCGGGCACAACGGCTCGGCCTGTGCGTGAAGGGGCGTGGACGGATGGAGTCCTCATAGCATTCGACAGTCCAGTGAAGCCGGCTCCTGTGGCGAGTCAAGATATAGGTTGGCCGATCTGCCCGCGACTTGCGGTAAACCCCGAGCGGAAGCGAATTCAGTAGTCGCCCAGACGGCGAAGGAACTCCGCGGCGATGTAGCGCATGCGCCCGGCGGTCGTGCGCACGTCGTAGCCGAGGAGTTGCGTCAAACTCTCATGCTTGGCCTGCAGCGTCGAATGGTGCGTGCCGAGTTCGACTGCGGCACTGCGGAGGCTGGGCAAGTCGCAGAGCACCCGCAGTACCTCGGCAGAGCGGGAATCGAGGTGTGCGAGCGCTGTCGCGTCTTCGTGTGGCGAAGTTGGGTTGTGGGCATGGGCCAGGACGATCATCGCCCCGAGATCGGTGGCGTCGACGACGGGCGTCGAGGAGTTGGTGAGTCTGTAGGCGATGACCGCTCCATCCCACTATTCCGGAGCGTGGTCGGCACGTACCCACGTCCCCAAGCCGGCGGGTCCGGGAGGGTCGACCCGTCCTCTCATGTCCAGACTCGCTTGGAGGATTCCGTATCGAGTGGGAACGGCTGTCGAGATGCCCGACGGCGCGACACCCACGTCGGTGGCGATGAGCCTGATCCGAGTGTTCGGATCGATGTGAAGGCGGGCGAGCCCGGGTGCTCGTTCGTCGACCGAACGTGCCTGATCGATGATGAGGGCGAGCCCGGCGGCCCGGTCGCTCCACGCACCGAGGAGCCCGACCGCGAATGCGAGCCGCTCGATGATCATCTCATCGTTGGCGTGGGTGGCGTCGTCGCGCTCGAGCCACACACTCCCACCCTCGATCGACCGCTCCGGCCGTCGCGGCCCCGCATTGTCGCTATCCTTACGCTATGAGCAACCTCGACATCCTGCTAAGAAAGCGCGAGCGGTCTCGGCACCCTCAAGGGGACCGATAGCCCCGATGTGGTGTTGCGCGCGTTGGTAGCTCGGGAGCATTTGATCGGGATAGACTCCAACTAGGCTGTGAATGAGGCCGACGAGCAGATCTAAGTCGAGCGCTCCCCGCGCGAGTAGGGATTCCCCCCGGTGCAGCACTGAAATCGAAGCCCGCAATATGCGCTCCCCGCGAAATCAGGTAGGAGCCTGTCGTCGCGGTCCGCTCCTGGGACCAAGGGGAGTGCTAGCCGCGCGGGCAAGGACGAGCCTCCGGATCATTGCTATATCAATGGTGGCGCTTACCTGCTCCATGCGTGACGGAGGTGAGCCCAGGGCTATGGTGTCGAGTGTCCGCTGCTCGACAGCGAATGCCGTTCGGACGGTGATGAGAAGGGGGCGAGCTGTCGCGAACCTGGTCCGTCGCGCTCACGTGGCCAGGCACAAGAAGCTATTCGCCAACGGTGCCCTGACATTGAATCTCGGGCGAGTTCTGGAAGCTGTAGGTGGCACCCCACAGAAACCCCACACTTTTGACCGGAATCAACGCGAATATATGCGAATCGATGAGAAGTGTCGATTCGCGAAACTTCCTGGTGCTGAGCACTATTGGGAACTGATGAGTAGGTTCTGGACAACTGGAACCCGTGCCAGGTGGTCGCAGGTTCAAATCCTGTGGGTCTGGTAGGCCAGC